>JAQBPP010000050.1 GCA_028287455.1 Bacilli bacterium
CTGGCAATAATCTGTTTGAAGCGAGCCAGAAGAACCATCTGCATTTTGAAGTGAAGGATCCGAACGGCAAATATGTCAACCCGACAACTGTGCTGCCGCCTCGTGAGGGCAGTGTGGCCAAGGCTCCTGCAACAGCTGCCGGCCAGACTCCAGCTCCTGCTGCCAGCACGAATGCTTCGGCCAATGCCAGTACAACAGACAGCAGCGGATCATCGATGTCAACGCCTAACCAGTAATCTAATAGTTCTATCAAAAGCAGCCCTGTTCTTAGGAGAGGGGCTGCTTTTGTGTTCACGGGCAGGTGATTGTTCCATATAGCTTGTCATAGAGTCGGGACAACCATCATAGAGTAGGATTAGATGAACAGGCATATGTAGTACACCCCCTCATATACTGTAACAGACATTGAAAGAAGTGGGGGAGGCGAAGCAAGTGCACGACTACATCAAGGAACGCACCCTGAAAATCGGAGAGTACATCGTCGAGACCAAAAATACGGTGCGCACGATTGCCAGAGAATTTGGGGTGTCGAAAAGTACCGTGCATAAAGACCTCACCGAACGGCTACCCGAGATTAATCCTGATTTGGCCAATCGCGTGAAAGAAATTCTGGAGTACCATAAATCAATTCGTCATCTGCGCGGCGGCGAAGCAACGAAGAAAAAATACCGTAAAGATGAGAGCAAACGAAATATTGCAAAAAACCTGACCATAGAAAGAGGAATTACCTCTCCGCTGTAGAAAGAATGGATAGCGAATTAAGGTCTTTCTCTGTCCAGGCCTTGGCGGTTCGCATAAATAGCCACCTGGCTAAGGAGGAACACTTCGTTCATGTTCGGTAAAGACATCGGTGTGGATTTAGGTACGGCAAATGTTTTAGTGTATGTGAAGGGCAAGGGGATTGTGCTGAACGAGCCGTCCGTAGTTGCGATTGACAGCGCAGCCGGTCGCGTGGTTGCGGTGGGCGAAGAAGCGCGCCGCATGTTGGGCAGAACGCCTGGAAATATAGAAGCGAAACGGCCTTTACGCGAGGGTGTTATCGCCGATTTTGAGATGACAGAGGTCATGTTGCGACACTTTATAGATAAAACGGTAGGCAAATCGTTTTTGCTTGGACGTCCACGCGTCATGATTTGTGTCCCGGCTGGAATTACATCGGTGGAGAAAAAGGCGGTTCGCGAGGCGGCCGAACGATCTGGCGCCAAAGCACCGGTTTACTTGATCGAAGAGCCCAAGTCAGCCGCGATCGGAGCGGGACTTGATATTTTTCAACCAAGCGGCAGCATGGTGGTCGACATTGGTGGAGGAACGACTGACGTCGCAGTGTTAAGTCTGGGAGACGTCGTTACCTCCAATTCTATTCGGATCGCTGGGGACAAGTTCGACGAATCGATTATCCGTTATGTGAAGAGAATGTACAACCTGTTGATTGGGGAACGGACTGCGGAAGATATCAAAATCCGGGTCGCTTCAGTGTTTCCAAATGCCCGCCGCGAAGAACTGGACATTCGCGGACGCGACATGGTGTCCGGCTTACCCAAAACGATTCAAATCAAATCAGAAGAAATCAGACTTGCTTTGGAAGAGCCGGTCGATGCAATTATTGTGGCTGCGAAGAGCGTGCTCGAACGCACACCGCCAGAGCTTGCTGCAGACATCTTTGACAAAGGGATTGTGCTTACAGGCGGCGGCGCACTGCTGTTTGGACTTGACCAATTGATGATGGAGCAGCTGCAGATACCTGTACATATAGCAGATGAACCGATGTCCTGCGTAGTCCGCGGAACTGGAATCGCCCTGGAAAATCTCGACAAGATTGCGAAAACGATGAATACTAATAACCGCAAATTTAAGAAAAGAATCGGGTAAGGGTGCACTCGGAATCCACGGGCTGACCCAGGAGGGAGGTTGTGTGAACGTATGATACGAGGCTTATACACAGCGGCTTCCGGTTTAACCACCGGCGAACGGCTGCAGGATATGCTGGCAAACAATTTGGCCAATGCGAATACGAACGGCTATAAGGCACAAGACGGATTGGTTCAGGCGTTTCCCCAAGTGATGCAGTATGAACTCAATGGGAGTTCGGCAGCAGGAGCGAATGCTTTTGCGCCAGCGATTGGAACACTTGGGCAGGGAGCGTTTTTGCAGGAAATGGTGCCGCGCTTTACGCAAGGGAACTTGCAATCCAGCAGCAACCCTTACGCTTTTGCAATTGTGGACACGGCGCCGGATGCACTGCTGAATCCCACAGGTGCGCCTGGGCAAGGCGTGCAGTCGGTGGAGCGGTCTTTTTTTGCAGTGACTGATTTGGCAGGCAACACTTCATTTACGCGGGATGGCAACTTTTCGCTTGGGGATGACGGATTCCTGAAGACAGGCACCGGCGGCTATGTCCTCGCAGTCGATAACAATGGACAACCCATTGCGAATTCCCGCATTGGCGCAGATCCGGCAACCCAGCAGCCCGTAGCCTACGTGCTGGATCCGGCAACGAATCAGTATGCACCTGCTGCCAATTTGGGTGTCAATGCCAGCTTTGGAATCGCCACAGTATCCAATGCCGAACAATTAATGGATCAGGGAAATGGTGTGTATTCACTTGGCAGTGCACAGTTGGTCGCGATTGGACAAGCTTTGCCAGCGAGCCCGAACGTGATCGCAGCGCCTGCTGGGGAAGTGCGCAATCGAATGATAGAAACATCCAATGTGGATCCGGCCCAAACGATGACGCAAATGATTACTGTCATGCGGGCGTATGAAGCGAATACCAAAGTGATTAAAACGCTGGATGAGACTTTGCAGCATGCGGTCAATGATGTCGGCCGCGTATAAACCTTCAGCATAAGACGAAAAAGAGGCAGAAAAAACATGCGTTCCTTTCGACGCGACTTTTGCCTGCAACTGAGCGAGTAAGGAATGGCCATTTTTTCTTGGGAGGACAAATAGATGAGAGCATTATGGACGTCTGCCTCTGGTCTGCAGGCACAACAGGTGCAGTTGGATCTCTTGGCAAGCAACCTTGCGAATGTTAATACGACTGGCTATAAAGGCCAGCAAGCGAGTTTTCAGGAACTGCTGCAAGGGCAGTTCAGCACTTTGAACCTGACCGCGCAGGAAAACGGGTTATTGCCGCGCACCGGTGCGCCCGATTTGCGGCTTGCAAACGGCGTGCGGAATGTGAATGCGACGAATGATTTCAGCCAAGGCGTGATCACTGCCACCGGTCAGCCGTTTGACATGGCGATTCAGGGTGACGGTTTCTTCCAGCTGATGCGGCCGGAAGATGTTGGCCAGCCAGCGAATGCGCAGCAGCCCCTTTTTACGCGTGATGGACATTTTCAGTTGGATGCGAACGGCAGCCTGGTCAACGACAGCGGTTATCATGTGGTCGATCAAGTGACAGGACAGCCGATTGTGATTGATCCGCAAGCACTCAGCGGGGCTTCGATGAAGATTGACGGCCAAGGCAATATCCTGCTGGATAAAGGCGGGCAGGTGCAAAATGTCGGGGCAATCAACTATGTCCTGTTTCGTCCTACTGCAGATGCGAACCTCGCTTCGGTGGGGAATCAGATGTTTGCGCTGAAAGCAAGCAACCAACCTGCCACGAGCCGGTATGTGGGCGCGTATTTTGTGACAGATCCGCTTGAGAAATCGAAGATCGGCACGATCAATCAGGGCAGTCTGGAAACGTCCAACGTCGATGTGGGCAAAGCGTTCACTGACATGATTCAGGTACAGCGTGCCTATCAGCTCAATTCACGCGCCATCCAGACTACCGATCAGATGATGGGCATGGCGAATAACATGAAGGCGTAGTGAACAAGGTAAGTTGGATACCGCCGTGCGCCTCATGTATAATGGGTAACGGTTAACGGGGGGGACAACTTTTGAAGCAATTGCCTAATGTTCTTACGCTGATTCGCATCGGATTGGTTCCGCTGTATTGGTTTGTGTTCTTTTCCCCCGTGCTGCATCATGATTATCTGGCTTTGGGCGTGTTTTTACTGGCAGGCGCTACCGATGTGCTGGATGGATTCATCGCGAGGCACTATCAGTTGGTGTCTCATGTGGGCATGCTGCTCGATCCGCTCGCAGACAAACTGATGATGCTGACAGTCGTGGCCTCGTTTTTGGTCGCTGGTCAGATTCCCTGGATTACCGCGTTCTTGCTGGTCTTTCGAGATGCGGCGATGATTGCTTGCGGGATGTTTTTTCATTTTCGGGGGAAAAAGACGGTGCCGGCCACCATTTGGGGCAAATCGACCACTGTTCTTTATTACATTGGTTTTGTTGCCAATATCTTGAATTATCCTTATGCCCCGGAATTGCTGTGGGTCATCGTGTTATGCAGTTATGCGACCGGCTTCGTTTATTTATTTGATTTCCGCAAGTTGAACGGACTGCGCAAGCTGAGTTTTGATACGCTGCCGATCCTGACGGAGGAAGAAGAATACGTCCCGACCGAACCCCCGTGCGGCCCAGTTAAATAAAAAGCACCCTGGCATCGGATGCTCGGGTGCTTTTTATATAAACCCACCTTTTCCCGGGATTGGTGAGATGTTGCTAGGTTGTACTGAAGGAGGACTTGTTATGCTCACTACAGAAGAAATTATGCAAATTATCCCGCATCGGCCGCCCTTTTTGCTGGTCGACCGGATTGTTGAATTAGAATCCTTAAAACGAGCAGTCGGTATCAAGAATGTCACGATGAATGAGCCGTTTTTTACCGGACATTTCCCAGGCTACCCGGTGATGCCCGGCGTGTTGATCGTCGAAGCGCTCGCGCAGGTCGGAGCGGTGGCCTTGCTGTCCGCTCCAGAGTTTAAAGGGCGCTTAGCGCTGTTTGCCGGCATTGACGGCGTACGCATTCGCCGGCAAGTGACGCCAGGGGACACTCTCCAGCTGGAATTGGACATTACCCGGCTCAAAGGCACGATCGGCAAAGGCCAAGGCAAAGTGTTCGTCGGAGACAAGCTGGTGCTGGAAGGCGAATTAATGTTTGCCATAGTTAATGCTGAACAAAGTTGATCGGTTCCCACCTACGAAGGAAACGTTTTGTTCGTCAGATTGTTGTACATGTAGTGGATTTCTATGCCATTGCTGGCGACAATTTTGCGTTCTTTTACCAGCACGAAGCCAGCTTTGGCATAAATACGCTCCAACCGGAGCAGCTCAGCTTGAGTAGCATCTTTATCAGCTATATCCGCATTAAATGGACAAGCTTCCAAAAACACGTGGTTTATCTGCAGGTTTTCTTTCAGCGCCTTCAGGATCAACGAGATAAATACATAGGACAGCTTGTTGGCCCGGTAGTCCGGGGAAATTTCCAGCTGATTGAGCAAGGCAATTCTACTGCCGATTAGATTAAACTCGTCGGTATTCATCATCATCAAGGATTGCATGAGATTGTTCAGCGCTTGGAGCTTGTCGGTTGGATAGGCTAATAAGGACTGCACATAGTCGAGTATAGAAACGGGTTTCTCATCCAGTTGGAACGTTTGGATGGCGGCAGTGCCTAGTTTGATTTTTGTCTTGAAAGCACCACTCAGGACCTTGATAAAATCGATATCCACATTGGTGACAAACTTTCCTTCCTGCAGTCTGACCTCGATGCTTTCAGTAGAAGCTGGAAAAGGATTTGCAGTGGTCATTCTCTCTCACCCTTATCAATCTCTCTAGTAAGATTTGAATTGGCATGATCCCCTGGGATCATGCCGTTTTTGATGTGTGATTCAGGGGCCGGGGGTTAACTAGAGGGTAAAACTTGATCATTAGAGATTGCTTAGATTTTTATGGAAATTTTGTGTTAACTGTGTGATGCCTATATTTTTTGAAAATGTGTGTTTTCTGCGACAGCTTGGGAACTTTGTCCATACGTTTTCTTATGTTCGTAAATATATTGGTTAGTGTTAGTGAGAAAGGAGGTTTATTCATATGGAAAGACGTGAATTTCGTAATGCCGCTATTGTATTCCTGGTAATTTTCGTACTGTTCCTCCTTCTGGTGCCGGCAGCAACTGGTGGCTATGGCACTGGTGGCTATTCAGCAGCAGGATATCCATCTTATGGCGGCGCCTACTACTAAAAGATGATGCTTTATTATGATAGACAGGAGGGATAAATCATGGGATGCTTCGGTGGATTTACCGTTTGGGCTGTTGTCTTCCTAATCATCTTCGTTCTCTTGCTCTTATTCCGCGAAGAAAGAGAAGAACGAGTGTATTAGTACTGATCGGACCGTAAATCATTTAAAGTGCTGGAGGTGAAAGATAAATGACGGTGAAACCCAAGCATGCACGGAATTTGGACGTGAATCAAGCTGATCGAGCTGGTGAACTGGATATTGAACATGTTCAGTTTACAGGGTTTGGGCGGTTCAGACGGTTTGAGCGGTTTCCGTTTGAAAGATTTGAACGGTTTCCGTTCAGGCGATTCAGGAGGTTTGAGCGGTTTCCGTTTGAAAGATTTGAGCGCTTTCCGTTCAGGCGATTCAGATAAATCGAATGAAGTTCTGAGGGGATGAGCGTAGAGCTTGTTCCCTCATCTTTTAATAATTGAGGGATTTATTACATAAAAGATATGTATAAATCTGGAACAATTGCAAACACTGTATCCGAAGTGAGAAGCAAAAGGGTTGTAGACGCCCCCACTCCCGTTGCAACCCTTTTTAACTCACCATTGGCGCACACTTGCCCCCAAGTTGATATAGATGAAAGGCATGATCTCATCAGAGACCATGCCGTTTTTTTTATTTACCGAGAAACTAACCTGAACAACCCTTGCATTATTTTATGTCCCAATTGATGTATCTGGGGCGGCTTGTATCATAGTGCCCACAATAAAAAGGCTCTTCACCGTCAGAGAGAAAGCCGTCCATTTTTTAAAAAATAGATGTTTTCTTCTATTGCTTGTCAACTCTTGTCCACACGTTTTCGGTGGCTTGCCAATATATTGGATAGTGAGTTGAGACAACAAGGAGGTTATGACAATGCATTTTCGTAATTTCGCGATTGTATTCCTGGTCATCTTCGTTCTCTTCATCTTGTTGGTGCCGGCAACTGGTGGCTACGGTGGTGGCTACGGTGGTGGCTACGGTGGTGGCTACGGTGGTGGCGGTGGCTACTAACCAATAACACGAGCCTACTACTAAAAGAAACGTTTTGATTTAACAATAAATCTGCACAGAAAGGTGGCTTGAAAATGGGATGTTTCGGTGGGTTTACGCTTTGGGCTGTTGTCTTCCTAATCATCTTTGTACTGTTGCTCTTACTCCGAGAAGAACGTGAAGAACGAGTGTAATAGTATACTGTGAATTAACGTAAATAATCAAAATGCTGCCAGTAGAAATAAAACCTGCTGGTAGCTGTACTTAAGTAAATTATTCGATTACTTACTCCGAATCTGCCTAATGAAAGAGACAAACCATACAGCCTATTGTGGGGTCAAACACTATACGGTCCCTTTCTGCCACCATTCAACTGTGACCGCAGCAGTTAAGATTCGGAAGCTCGGCCCAACTTGTTCAAATTTCCGCTACTTATATAGTCCATGAAGATGTTTGTCTGTTTCAAAGCACGTCTCTTTTGAATTCACTACATCGTACTCCTTGAAGGTATTGCACCTAAAGTTATACCTGATCGGGTCGAATATTAGGTTAGTCAAAAGGGAGGACTATTTGTGGACGGAACATTCGGAGGATTTACTCGTTGGGCCGTGGTGTTCTTAATTATCTTTGTTCTTTTCTTACTGCTGGTTCCTAGTTACAGTGCTGCTCAGACATGTTGTACAACTGGTGGTTACGGTGCAGGA
>JAQBPP010000106.1 GCA_028287455.1 Bacilli bacterium
AGGATGTTTTTGACATTGAGCAAGTAATCGCTAAACTGAAGAGAGGAGCGGATCGCGGGAAAAAGCATTCGATCATCATTGTGTCAGAAGGTGTGGCACAAGGCTTTAAGATTGGCGAACGAATCCAACAGGAAACCGGTTGGGAGACGCGGGTCACGGTACTCGGACATATTCAACGCGGCGGCTCGCCTACCGCTTTTGATCGGATACTTGCTTCTCGGATGGGAGCCAAGGCCGTTGAAACGTTGGTTCAGGGCCAAGGTCAGGTCATGATTGGCATTCAAGGCAGTCAGTTGGTTGCCGTAGATATTGATGAAGCGCTTAATACGCCCCGCAACCCTGAAATGTCGCTGATTCAGTTGGCTGACATTCTTTCAATATAAGGATTCGACTTTTCCCTGAAGGTAGGTAGACGATGGAAATGAGAAGAACAAAAATCGTATGTACGCTAGGTCCCGTCAGCGACTCGGTAGAAATGCTCAAGAAGCTGATTGAGGCTGGCATGAATGTCGCGCGTCTTAATTTCTCCCATGGCAATTACGAAGAGCACCAAAACAGGATCAACAATGTCCGGCAAGCAGCAAAGGAACTGAGTGCAACAGTAGCGCTCTTGCTGGATATCAAAGGTCCGAAAATCAGAACAGGACTGATCGAAGGAGGTCAGGTGCAACTGCGTGACGGCGGGAAACTGATTTTGACCACTGAACAGGTGACGGGCACTGCCGACCGAATCTCCATTTCCTATGAAGGTCTTCCCGAAGATGTAAGTCCAGGCTCCCGAATCTTAATTGACGACGGATTGATCGGGCTGGTTGTGGAAAAAGTCGAGCAAAGTGAAATTTATTGCCAGGTCACGCACGGCGGCACCTTGAAGAATCGCAAAGGAATCAACGCACCTGGCGTGAAGCTGAGAATCGACTCGGTGACAGAGAAGGATATTGCCGATATCCGCTTCGGGATTGAACAGGGCGTCGATATGATTGCTGCCTCTTTTGTCAGATCAGCCAGCGACGTGTTAACTGTTCGAAGGGTACTTGAAGAATCCGGTGCCAACTTGATGATCATTTCCAAAATTGAAGCGCAGGAAGCATTAGATGAGCTGGATGAAATCCTGGATGTTTCAGATGGCATTATGGTGGCCCGCGGCGATTTAGGCGTAGAAATCCCCACTGAAGAAGTGCCTCTTTGGCAAAAGATCATGATTGAGAAATGCAATCGGGTGGGCAAACCGGTCATCACTGCCACTCAAATGCTCGATTCCATGGAGCGCAACCCGCGGCCAACACGCGCTGAAGCAAGCGACGTGGCAAACGCCATCTTCGATGGAACTGATGCTGTGATGCTGTCAGGTGAAACGGCAGCGGGCAATTTTCCAGCAGAAGCTGTGGCCACAATGGCGCGAATTGCAGAGCGTGCAGAGGAAGCACTGCGGGATAAACTGATTGCAGACCGCTCCCGCACCTGGGTAGAAACCACTGTTACAGATGCATTGTCTTCTGCAGTTACCACAATTGCTCGCGATTTAAAAGCCAAAGCGATTGTGACCTCGACACATAGCGGCCATACTGCCCGCATGGTATCGAAACACCGTCCGGATGCGATCATCGTGGCTGTGACGCCCAAAGAAGAGGTAGCGCGGCAGCTGAACGTCTCCTATGGTGTTTTTCCGGTGTTGGTGAAGAATACACGCTCTACAGATGAGATGCTGGAAGTAGCGGTGGAAGGTGCACTCGAATCAGGCAAGGTGTCGTCAGGCGATTTGATCGTGATCACAGCTGGCGTGCCAGTTGGACAACCGGGTACAACCAATCTGTTAAAAGTGCACACGATTGGTGATGTACTCGCCAGCGGTCAAGGAATTGGTTCCCGTTCGCGCGCCGTGACCGGTCGGGTTGTCATCGTGGTGGATCCGGAGCGGGATGCGCTGAGAGTTGAACCAGGCGATATTTTCGTCGCGCGTGCCACAGATCGTGCATTTATTCCTGCGATGGAACGGGCCTCCGCCTGTATTGTCGAAGAGGGCGGATTGACCTCTCACGCTGCAGTTTCTTGCTTGTCTCTAGGCATTCCAGTGATCGTTGGCGTACAAAATGCGACAAGTTTGCTTGAAAATGGAATGCTTATTACTGCTGATGCTGTGCGAGGACTCATTTACAAAGGACGGGCACAAGTTTTATAGTAATAGGTGACGAACATACATAAGGAGGCCGATTTAGAAGATGGCTACAGCAGGAGAGAAAATCACGATTTCAAACGGTCAGTTGCAAGTGCCTGATCGCCCAGTCATCCCTTTTATCGAGGGGGATGGAATTGGTCGAGATATTTGGAGAGCATCCGTTCGCGTATTTGAAGCCGCTATTGAAAAAGCTTATGGCGGAAAACGCAAGATTGAGTGGAAAGAAGTTTATGCGGGTCAAAAAGCGTTTGACAAGTTTAGCGAGTGGCTGCCTGAACAGACACTGACTACGATCAACGAATACCTTGTTGCAATTAAAGGGCCTTTAACTACACCAGTTGGCGGCGGCATTCGTTCGCTCAATGTTGCACTCAGACAAGAGCTTGACCTTTATGTTTGCCAGCGTCCAGTTCGTTACTTCAAAGGCGTGCCTTCACCAGTGAAGCATCCGGAATTTGTGGATATGGTCATTTTCCGTGAAAATACGGAGGATATTTATGCTGGAATCGAATGGCAAGAAGGCACCGAAGCGGTGCAAAAAGTAATTTCTTTCCTGCAAAATGAGATGGGCGTGAAGAAAATTCGTTTCCCTGAAACGTCTGGGATCGGCATCAAGCCTGTGTCGAAGCAGGGAACCGAGCGGTTGGTTCGCTCAGCGATCGAATATGCCATCAGCCATAACCGTAAGAGTGTTACTTTGGTTCACAAAGGCAACATCATGAAGTTTACTGAAGGGGCCTTCAAAAACTGGGGCTACGAGTTGGCGCAGCGCGAATTTGGAGATAAAACCTTTACATGGGTAGAATATGACCGCATCAAGGAACAACAAGGTGAAGACGCGGCTAACCAGGCTCAAAAACAAGCGGAAGCCCAAGGCAAAATTATCATTAAGGATGCAATTGCTGATATTTTCCTGCAGCAAGTATTAACGCGTCCAAAGGAATTTGAAGTCATTGCTACACTGAATCTCAATGGCGATTATGCATCAGATGCCTTGGCTGCACAAGTTGGCGGAATCGGGATTGCACCTGGTGCAAACATTAATTACGTGACTGGGCATGCCATTTTTGAAGCTACTCATGGAACGGCGCCTAAGTATGCGGATTTGGATAAAGTAAACCCTGGTTCAGTCATTCTTAGCGGAGTAATGATGCTAGAGTACATGGGCTGGCAAGAAGCTGCGGATGCGATCGTTAGTGCGCTCGAAACTACTATTTCGCAAAAAACAGTAACCTACGACTTTGCCCGTTTAATGGAAGGCGCTACTGAGCTTAAGTGTTCAGAGTTTGCAGATGCACTGATTCGCAATCTGTAATCGTTAATCTCTTTCGCAATTAAATCGTATGGGCCGAGACCACCGCAGTGAAGTGGACCAACGATTGAAAGGAGGAGTAGTGAATGTCGCTTGGACGTAAAAAAGTTTCTATAGTTGGTGCTGGGTTCACCGGTGCAACCACTGCCCTGTTTATCGCTCAAAAAGAGTTGGCTGACGTGGTACTGCTTGATATTCCGCAGCTCGAGAACCCCACCAAAGGCAAGGCGCTCGACATGATGGAAGCCACTCCTGTGCTGGGAGCAGACGCAAACATTATTGGCACTTCCAATTACGAAGACACCGCAAACTCGGACTTGGTGATTATCACAGCCGGTATCGCTCGCAAGCCTGGTATGAGCCGTGATGATCTGGTTACTACGAATGCAGGAATCGTGAAATCTGTGACAGAGCAAGTGGTCAAATATTCTCCAAATACGATTCTGATCATTTTGTCCAACCCGGTCGATGCGATGACTTATGTTGCGTTGAAAGCATCAGGTTTTCCAAAACATCGCGTAATTGGACAATCTGGCGTACTGGATACTGCCCGCTTCCGCACTTTTGTCGCTCAGGAGCTTGGTGTTTCGGTAGAAGATGTAACCGGATTTGTACTCGGCGGACATGGGGACGACATGGTGCCTCTGATTCGTTACAGCTATGCAGGCGGAAT
>JAQBPP010000180.1 GCA_028287455.1 Bacilli bacterium
GCATCTTTGTTTGGACTTGGAGCAGTAATGCACATGTCCGGCGAATCCACACTTGTGCTAAACCCCATATGATCTGGATGCTGGGGATAGGTGACCAGATCCCAGTTGAAATCTGGCGCCTTCCGCAGGGCATTGACGACGGAGCTGTAACCGGTAATCATCGCCAATTGTCCATTCATGAACGAGGTTAGATTATCACCGTAGTTGATTTTGTTGTAGGGCGCATCCGAATTTCCCGGGTAATTGTAGACATTATTGAACAGCTGAAACGCCTTTACCCATGGATCTGTGGTCAGGATCGATTTGTCATTCTTATCAAGCTGCAACAATTCGATCTGATTGATCATGCGGTTGATGCCGTCCGGGAAGAACCCGCGGTACTGGACGCCTTCAGCAGTTTTAGTCAGTCTCTTACCCAAATCGCCTACCTGCTGCCAGGTCATCCCGTCAGTCGGATAAGCGATACCAAACTTATCGAATAGGGATTTGTTGTAAAACAGACCAAACGAATTGTTGTATGCAGGCAGTGCTCCTAAATAATCAGTCGCACCGTTGATTTTTATTCCTTCCACCAGTTGAGGTATAATCCGATTCACATCGAAGTTATACTTTTTGATCAAGGGTTCGATGTTATAGTACAATCCTAGATCCTTGAGCTGTCCAGGCGTACTGCCATAACCTACGATAATATCCGGATAGGTCCCGGCAGCCACCAAATCGGTAAGCGCACTTCCTTTTTGAGAGGTATTGACATACTGTAAAGTGATATTCGGATACTTTTTCGATACAGGTCCTGCTACATACTGATTAAACTCATCTTGGGAGAATATTCCTCCACTCGTAGCGAAAGTTACTGTCACAGGAGTTTTAGTGTCAAATGTTGCAGTAGGTGATACCTCTGTTTTTTTCGCACCGCAACCGTATAATAACAGTAAAGCGCTGATTAAAAAGATGAGTCCCAGCTTTAATCGTCTTTTGTTCAATGACCCTCTCTCCTAACTGAGTAATCTTTTCTAATCTAGTAAATGTAAACGATTTCCTACTCCGTAAGATTATTCGTTTCTCATCAAACGGGCCCCCGTTTCTCTTCTTTGATTGTATCGTTCTTTTTTAAAATAATCCTATGTCTTCAAGTATTTAAAACATGTTATGATGTCGCTAAGCTCATAGAAATAAAGTCCAGATAATAAACTAGTTAATGAGAACGCTAGAGAGCAAATCGACTTGAATTTTCGTTGCGACAAACAAGTGGCGCGTAATACGAAGTGAAGTAAGATATCGGAGCATATGGAAAAACAGCTTCCCCCGCTAATTCTGCTATAACCCCTAACATTGAGAAATGATAAGAGGATCGCGGTTGCAACCGCGATCCTCTTATTACTCTTTCGCAAATAAGAAAGCCGTTTCACCTAGGTCTTATTAGTTCACATTATTTCACCTTATTGTCCGTTCTGCGCCTGCTTCGTAGTAATTAACTTGTTCATGGCATCATCTGCATCCCGCAGTGCGGTGTTGATGTCTTTTTTCCCTGCCAAGATACTATCGAATGCATCAATGATAATCTGATTGGTATCGCTGCCCGAAATTTTTGGCGTGTTCGGTACTGATGGTTTCAGTTTCACCATTGCGTTCAAATGAACCGTTCTTCCCTGGAATTCAGGAATGCCGCTGCCAAACTGCTGTACCACCTGGTCATTTTTCAGGACGGACATTTTGCCGTTTTTGGCAAAATCAAGCTGCACCTCGTCGGAAAGGATCGTTTGAATCACCATAAAGGCGGCATCCTTGTTTTGACAGGATGAGGTAATCGAAAGATCCCCAGTATCTACATTCGTGCTGAAGCCCATATGATCTGGATGCTGGGGATAGGTCACTACATCAAAATTCACGTTTGGAGCCTGACGCAGCGCGTTGATCGTGGAACTGTATCCTGTAATCATCGCAAGTTGTCCGCTGACGAAGGCTTTTAGATTATCGCCGTAATTGATTTTGTTGTAGGGAGCATCAGAATTTCCTGGGTAATTATAGATGTTGTTAAACAGCTGGAATGCTTTCACCCAGGGATCAGTAGTAACAATCGATTTGTTGTTCTTATCGACCTGCAGTAATTCGATCTGGTTGATCATGCGGTTGACGCCGTCAGGGAAAAAGCCCCGGTATTGCACGCCATTTACCGTTCTAGTCATTCTCTTGCCGAGATCGCCCACTTGCTGCCAAGTCATTCCGTCGGTCGGATAAGGGACGCCAAATTTATCAAAGACGTCTTTGTTGTAAAACAGACCAAACGAATTGTTGTAGGCAGGCAGAGCAGTTAAATAATCTGTTCCGCTGTTTACCTTGACGTAATCAAGGGTTTGGGGAATGATCCGATTCAAATCGAAGTTGTATTTTTTAATTAAGGGTTCCATGTTATCAAGCAGCCCAAGATCTCTCATTGTAGCCTGTGTCGCCCCATAACCTACTACAATATCGGGATTGGTGCCGGCAGCGACCAAATCAGACAGCCCACTGCCTTTTACCGAGGTGTTGATGTACTGTACCGTAATGTTCGGATATTTTTTCGACACGGGACCTGCTACATACTGATTAAAATCATCTTGAGAAAAAATGCCTCCGCTGGTTGCGAAAGTTACCGTCACAGGAGTTTTAGTGTCAAATATCGCGACAGGTGATGAATCTGTTTTCTTCGCACCGCAACCGGATAAAACCAGCAAAGCGCTGATTAACAAAATGAGTCCCAGCATCCAACGTCTTTTGTACAATGACCATCTCTCCTAACTAAGTAATCTTTTGTAATCTAGTGAATGTAAACGCTTTCTTATACCGTATGCTTATCCGTTTGTCATCAAACGTCCCCCCGTTTCTCTTGCTTCGATTGTAGCCTTCTTTTTTAAAATAGGCCTATGTCTTGATGTATTTAAAACATGTTATGATGACGCTAAGCTTATAGAAATCCAGTCCGGACTAAACGAGGGGATGACAGAATGGCCCGCAGAGGTTTTCAAAATTCTTCGCACCCGCTAGGGAGCCAAATCGACTTGAATTTTTATTATTGCGGCAAGCAAGATTGCGATGCCGGCCACTCCTGGGGTCCTGGCATCCGCGATCATTATAAATTCCATTACATTCATGGCGGTGAAGGCATTTTGAAAATGGGCGATAAAACGTACCATTTGACTGAAGGCCAGGGATTTGTGATCTTCCCACATTCACTTGTCTATTACAAAGCAGATCAGCACAATCCTTGGATCTACTCCTGGGTGGCGTTCCAAGGGCTGCAGGCAGAATCCTATTTGGAGCGTGCGCACCTGAGCACCTCCCGGCCAGTATTTGAGTCTGCCGGCAATACTTGGTTTGAAACATTTTTTGACCAATTGGAGGAAGCTCGTAGGTCAGCTAGAGGCGGTGATCTGAAATATCAAAGCATACTTTACCGATTATTAGGCGAACTGA
The DNA here is from genome assembly GCA_028287455.1 of Bacilli bacterium. Classification (GTDB taxonomy): domain Bacteria; phylum Bacillota; class Bacilli; order Tumebacillales; family JAQBPP01; genus JAQBPP01. The sequence goes on from JAQBPP010000180.1 coordinate 3,454, forward strand.
TCGATTCTTCAGCCGCAGATACTAAACCGGGACCCGCGTTCAATTATAAAGAGAGTTATGTCCGCAAGGCGATTGAGTTTTTTGAAATGAACTACAGCCAGAAAATCAGCATTTCAGAAGTGGCAGATCTGATTCGTGTCGATCGCAAATATTTAGCCACACTGTTTAAGAGGACATTAGGCTTATCCCCCCAAGTATTTCTGCTGCGCTTACGCATGAACAAGGCCTGCGAATTAATGGCAAACGGCGAGTTAACGATCGCCGATATTTCCAGGTCAATCGGTTACAATGACCCTTTATTATTTTCCAAAATGTTTAAAAGAGTGGTTGGAATATCTCCAAGACAATATCGAGAAACGCACTTGACAAAGGTTTCATTGGTGAAATAAGGTTCTTGTAATTCGGAAAGGAAATGGAAAGGCCAGATTCTCATTGATGCATTCGATAGTGTCCTGTCCGGGTAAAAAGACATGAACACCGCACTGCGGGATGCAGATGATGCAATGAACAAGCTTGTCCAGACTAAATTAAGTCAGATGGGTCAATAAGCCTGTGACAAAATGCCATGTTTCGCTTACATCGAGACATAGGCTTCTCCCACCAGTGCGCTAGAATGATAGTGACAGTAAACTGTGGGAGGCTAATCAGTGACATATTTAGCAAATGAACTTAGATATGGCCAAATGTCGTATCACAGAAGCGGGAAAAGCGGGCTGAAACTGCCAGCGATTTCCCTGGGTCTCTGGCACAATTTTGGTGGAATTGACGTTTACGAAAACGGTCGGGCTATGGTGCGCCGGGCATTCGATCTGGGGATCACCCATTTTGATATTGCGAATAATTATGGACCGCCGCCAGGTTCTGCGGAAGAAAACTTTGGCCGAATTTTAAAAGCGGATCTGGCTTCCTACCGGGATGAATTGATCATTTCGACAAAAGCAGGCTATCGCATGTGGCCAGGTCCTTATGGCGAAAGAGGATCCCGCAAGAATCTGCTGTCAAGTCTCGATCAGAGTTTGCAGAGACTTGGCATGGACTATGTAGACATCTTCTATTCGCACCGTTTTGACGGGGAAACTCCTTTGGAGGAAACGATGGGTGCGCTGGACCAAGCGGTCAGACAGGGTAAAGCGCTGTATGTAGGCATCTCCAACTACAATGCAGAGCAAACGCAGCGGGCTGTTGATATCTTGAATCAATTAGGAACGCCCTGTCTGATTCACCAAGTCAGCTATTCCATGTTGGAAAGACGTTTGGAAGAAGGCTTGCAGAGCGTGCTTCACAAAGAAGAAGTTGGCACTATCGCTTACTGTCCACTGGCTAAAGGCCTGCTCACCAATCGTTACCTCGAGACTATTCCTGCTGATTCTCGTGCCGCCGGTGCCAGCGTATTCCTGAAACGTGAGGACATCACCGAACAGAAGATTGCCAAAGTCCGTCTGCTGAATGAAATTGCCACGCAGCGCGGACAAAGTCTTGCACAAATGGCGTTAGTCTGGGTGCTGCGGGATGGCCGCGTGACTTCTGCACTGATCGGCGCAAGCAAAGTCAGCCAAATTGAAGACAATGTGGCCGCATTAAACAATAGTCAGTTCAGTCAGGATGAACTCGCGCAAATTGATCAAATTCTCGGCAGTTAATACTGGGAGGGGTTTTATGCTAGACGTACAGGATCTGCAACAAATCCGCTCAAATGTAAGACGCACCGATGGAACTACAGCTGCAGACAATGAACTGTCAGTCGAAAAAACTTGGTCAGGCAACCTGTTAAAATCACGTGTTGTCAACCATTCAGATCATCCCCAGCGTATAAGAGAAGTCGTGTTGTTTGCTGGTAATCTGCCTTGTTCCGCAGATACTCCTTTTTATGGTGAAGGTTATCAAATGCTCGCCCAATACTCGGGCACCCTGACGTCGCCCTATGTAATTGGCGCATACGGTACTGATTGGGATTTCTTCAGAATCCCGAAGAATCAATTTAATCAAAATTTGTGGACCGTGTACAATATGATCATCCTGTCTCCGGAAAATGAACCGCATTTGCTGGCAGCATTCACTTCCTGCAATCGTTTTTCAGGTGAGTTTCGTTTTAAAGAAACTTACATGGAAATCATTATGGACACGGAAGATTTGTGGCTCGAGCCAGGTCAATCGTGGGAATTGGAAGAATTCCTGATTTCCTCAGGATCTGATCGGAATCAGCTGCTCGATGGACTGGCCGAATGCATCAACAACAACCATCCGCGCATGACGTATCATGAAATTCCTGCAGGCTGGTGCTCCTTTTACTGCTTGCGTCCAATGACTGCGGAAGGACTGTATGAAAATGCGCGTGCCATGAAGGAGCGCATCCCTGAACTGCAGCGAATTCAAATCGACGGCGGATATGCGGCCAGCAATGGCGATTGGTATATTCCCAATCCCAGACTGGGCGCAGATTTAAAAACCATCAGCCAAAATATCCGGGACTGCGGTGTAGAAGCGGCCGGCTACCTTTCTCCTTTTATCGTGAATGACCAATCCAAACTTTTCCAGCAACATCCGGACTGGATGGTTCAGGACGAAGAAGGAAAACCGTTCAACGAGATTGGCAGGAAACGAGAGTGGTATATGCTCGACGGTACGCATCCGGAGGCGGTAAACTATCTGCGAAATGCGGTCCGGCACATGCACGACGAATGGGGCTGGCGTTATTTCAAATTTGATTTTCTCGCCTATGGAGCGCTGCCCGGCGGCTGCCGCTACGACAAGAATGCCACGCGTGTAGAAGCATTTCGCCGCGTGATGCAAGCGTTCGTGGATGAAGTTGGTGATGACAGCTTTATCCTGGGATGCAATGCCCCCTTCTGGCCGCTGCTTGGATTAGCGCATGGCAATCGCGCCACGAATGATATCTATCGGGACTGGAAGCATGTTAAAGGACTTGCACAGGAGATGTTTGGACGAAACTGGCAGAATAACACTCTCTGGTACAACGATCCAGATGTGATTGTGTTGGAAAAATTGGACTTCACCAGCCGGAACCAAACTGGCGAAGTCGTCGTAAAACGTTCGATGTTAACCGATGATGAGTTCGAATTCCATAAGGCATTCATTGCAGCGTCTGGCGGAATGATCCTGAGCGGCGACTTGATTGCCATGCTCTCGGAGAAGAACTTGCAGGTGTTGAAGAAACTGCTGCCTCCCACTGGAGTTGCCGCTCGTTTCGATGATACATCCTACACCATTGGTCGCATTGATTTAGGCGATCGACAGCTGCTCTGCCTGTTCAATTGGGACGATGAGGCAAAAGATGTCAGGCTCGAATTCGATGGACGCCGCCAGATTTTTGACTTCTGGACTGATGAGGAACTAGGCGTTTACAACGGTTCACTTGAGTTAAAGCAAATGAATCCTCATTTCGCCAGAGTCCTGTATTACAAATCATAAAAAACTGTTTTAAAAAAATTTAAAAACCAACCCCCTTTTGCTCAAAACGGGGGTTGGTTTTTGTTTGATCAGTCTTCAGTTCATTTTAAATAGGATGGCGCTTCAATTTCGCCGCGGATATACTGAATTTCTTCCTTGTACCTGCCCTCAGGCGTTTCCAGAATACGCGGTATGTCGCCAAGCAGTTCGTGATGAATAATCCTCTTCAACGCTTCCCCGCCGATTGATCCGAGACCAATGTTTTCATGGCGGTCTTTATGCGAGTCAAAAGGAGTCTTGCTGTCATTAATATGAAATACTTTTAACCGGTCTAGTCCAATAGTATCATCAAACTGCTGCATAATGGCGTCAAAATCATTGACTATATTGTATCCTGCAGAATACCAGTGACAAGTATCTGCACACACTCCGAGCCGTTCTTTATGCTTGACCAACGAGATAATCTCGGCGATTTCTTCAAACCGATTGCCCACTTTGCTGCCATCACCCGCCATCGTTTCCAAACACACCCAGGTGGTTTCCTCACCCGTCAGAATTTCGTTCAATCCTTCAGCAATTCGTTTTATGCCATATTCCATCCCTTCACCCACATGAGAACCCGGGTGGAACACTATATACTGTATGCCTAAATATTCGGTTCGACGAATGTCTTCGCGCAGCAATTCTACGCCATATTCCCATGTATTGGCCACCGGAGAAGCCAAGTTAATTAAATAGGGAGCATGTACGACAGGATCGATGATGTTATGCTGTTTCATTAATTCCAGCGCTTCGTCCCGGTTGAAGTTTTCAATTGGACGCGCTTTGCCGCCACGATTGGAACGCGTGTAAATCATGAATGTACTGGCATCATAGGTGATCGATTCCTGCACTGCTGCTAAAAGCCCTGTTTTAGCGATTGAGACATTAGCTCCTATTTTTAGCATATAAACTCTCCCTCTCCTCACGGATGAT
>JAQBPP010000208.1 GCA_028287455.1 Bacilli bacterium
AAGGATCGAGTCTAATCTTGAAAATGTAGCACGTGAGGTCAGTATCTATGCAGAACGTCTTTCTGTACGACTTGGATATACGGATTAATCCATCCTTTCAATTTTCACTTTCAATCAAAAGGAGAACAGATTGTATGAATAAAATGCGAGGGATTTACGCGATACCACCCACTCCTTTTAGGGACAATGGAGAACTCGACGAACCAAGTCTGCGCAACATTATTCAGTTTTGCTTGAAATCTGGTGCACATGGAATTGTGACACCTGTAAATGCAAGCGAATTTATCAGTTTAACTGACGACGAACGCAAGAGGGTGGTAGTGATCGCGGTAGAGGAAGCAGCTGGCAGGATTCCAGTGGTTGCCGGAGTTGCTGGTGCCAGTGAAGAAATTGCTGTGCATCATGCCAGGTATGCGAGGGAAGTTGGTGCTGATTCTCTAATTGCCATGCCTCCTTATGTTCGCAAAGCTACACCTGATGAAATCCTGCGTTATTACCAAGCGATCGATCGTGAAGCCAAGGGGCTTCCAATTTGGATACAAAATAATATGCCACCGGTGGGAACCCCAATGTCTCCAGAACTCTTAGTACGCATCGTTGATTCAACTGAAAGCGCTCACTATGTGAAAGAGGAGTGCTGGCCAGCTGGGCATTATATGACAAAGGTATTGGAACTCGCTGGGGATCGGGTAACGGGTATTCAAGGAGGGATGGCGGGTCGTTACCTGCTTGATGAATACGAAAGAGGGGCATGTGGAACCATGCCAGCGTGTGAGATCTGTGATGTGCATGTTCAGTTATGGGAAAAACTCGAGGCTGGCGATAAACATGGGGCCCGTGACTTTTTCAATCGGATGCTTCCATTATTGAATATGGAGTTTATGTACGGAGTGTCCGTTTATAAGGAAGTGTTATATCGAAGAGGAATCATCAGCAGTACCTATATGAGAAATGCTGGACATTACCATCTTGATAGCTATGATCGGCGCGAGTTGGATGCGATATTAAATGACTTGCAGCCATTGTTCCGCGTTTAAGCGAGGAGGAGATTCAATGAAACACATTCCTGAAATTGTTCGATTCCCACAACCGCGATTGTTAGTGGATGGTGAGCCCTTTCTAATACTTGGTTTGCAGTGGGACTGCAATAGTTGTTATACCGATTTGGAAATGCTGGCTCTTTTTAAAGAAGCAGCACACTTAGGTGCCAATACAGCTGTAACGCCGTTGTACTGGGAACTGGTGGAGCCTGCTCCTGGAGAGTTTGATTTCAGCAAGGTTGATGCGCAGATCCAGGCATGCCGTGAAAATGGTTTGCGATTAATTATTCTCTGGTTTGCCGGTTATAAAAATGCAACTTGCTGTTATGCACCCCCCTACATACGGGATGATCATACTGCTTTTCAGAAAATTGTAAGGGCGGATGGCACACTCCAGACCAGGACGCTTTGCCCAAACGGCACCTCTGCATTGGAGCGGGATCAGGGCGCTTTTCAACTGTTAATGCATCATTTGCTGGAAGTGGATGAAGAAGAGCGGACTGTCATCATGGTGCAAGTCGAGAACGAGTCAGGTGTTATTGGTGGGACGGACCGATGCTATTGCGCTGTTTGTAATGAGAAGTTTGGCGAAAGAGACTGGGAACACCGTTACGGGGCTCGTGCTGGTGAAGCTTTCTCAGCTTATAGTGTTGCGCGATACGTGAATACTGTGGCGGCTGCGGGCAAAAAAGTATATCCAATCCCTATGTATACGAATGCTTGGTTGGGCGGTGGACCCGCTGAGCGGCCTGGCCTGGATTACCCATCCGGAGGACCAGTTGCACGTTGGCTTCCGATTTGGCGGGAAGCAGCACCGAGTCTAGATCTGATCGCACCAGATATTTATGGGCCATCCTATCCAACTTTTAACAAGACTTGCGGTGAATTTACTGTGGAATCCAATCCTCTCTATATTGCGGAATGCGCTTCAGACATCAGGTCGAAAACGGAGCGAAATGTTTTTTATGCGATAGGGATTCATGCGGCGATTGGTTTTACACCTTGGGCGATTGACCGTACCTTTCCGAACTGGTTTGATGTTCCTTTGGTGCGGAGGTTTGATCTTGCGAAAGGACCAGGAGCAAGGCCCCTGCATGATTCCTACACGGCGATCAAGCGTGCGATGAAACAGGTGGCAGAGGCAGCAGGCACAGACCGAATCGTAACGTTTGTCCAGGAGACAGGGGATGTACGAACTGCCTTTCATCTTGACGGAGTCGACTTTTTGGTGACGTACCCAGACCCTGACGGAACTTCGCGTGGGATGGTCATAACCCTTGGCAATCGGGAATTTCTAGTTTTGGGTTGTGCCTATCAGATCCAGTTGTTTCGACCAGCTCCAGACTGTACGCCCTTAGAAGTATTGTTTTTGGAGCGGGGCTACTACGAAGGGGAAGAGTGGATCCGGACGGCAAAGGTTACACGCGAGACTGCGAATGGGGAGAAGCCACTTAAGGTTGAAGATGCTACTGTCCTTCGGGTTCGAATCGAGCAATAGCTGTGAAAGTGGTTGATGAGGGAGGCACCTGTTATGAAAATAATTGATGTCAAAACGTTTGTCGTCGGGAATCCCTGGAAAAATTGGGTGTTTGTAAAGCTATTCACCGATGAAGGGATTACAGGGGTGGGTGAAGCAACAGGAGGTTTGCAGACTAAACCAAATGAAGCGGCGGTTCATGAATTAAAACCCTTGATTTTAGGCAAGGATCCGAGAAATATTGGGGATGTTTGGGACAGCATGTATAAAGCGTTATTTCTGAATCATTCCCCTGGGGTCTCGGGGATTGAACAGGCCTGTTGGGACATTCTTGGAAAAAGCTTGGGTGTTCCGGTATGGCAGCTGCTCGGGGGGAAAATGCGCCCAAGAATACGCGCCTACGCCAACGGGTGGTACCGCGGCCCACGCGAACCAAAGTTTTTTGCCGAAGCTGCACTGCAAATTGTGGAAATGGGTTATACAGCGCTTAAGTTTGATCCATTTGGCAATGCCTATCGGTTTATGGACCGGGATGATGAGCGGCTGTCGATTGCGATTGTGAAGTCAGTTCGCGAAGCAGTAGGAGAAAGTGTGGATCTCATAATTGAAGCGCATGATCGTCTGTCGGTCAGCACCGCAATACGAGTAGGGCAGGCCCTAGCAGAATTTAATCCTATGTGGTTTGAGACGCCCGTCATGTCCACCGATATCGAAGGAACTATTGCGGTCGCGAAGCAAATACCTATTCCGGTTGCAAGTGGCGAGCGCTTTACTGCCCTTGAACAGTTCGCAGCTCTGCACGGAAGCAAGGTAGTTAGTATCGCACAGCCAGAGGTTCTTAAAATTGGCGGGATCAGCCGCATGATGAAAGCGGCAGCAATAGCCGAGGCGCACGAGGCATTTATCGCACCGCATAATGCACAAAGCCCACTATGTACGGTCGTGAATACGCACATTGGAGCCGCTGTTTCAAATGTACTAATTCAGGAATGTTTCGACGATACAAACGGGGATTGGTCTAAAAACATCATGACTGGCACAGTGCATGTGAAGGATGGATTCATTGAAGTACCGGATGCGCCTGGTTTTGGCGTCGAGCTGAATGAGGAAGAGATGGTTAAATACCCTTATGGCGAGCGAAACTTCCTCCGTTTATTTGAAGCGGGGTGGGAGAAACGCCGGTCCTAAGATCACCTATTCTGCGTTATATGGAGGAGATCCAATGGCAACCGCAGTAAAAATCGTGATAATCGGAGCCGGGAGTGCCCAATTCTCTGCAGGAATCGTGAGAGATCTATGTGTGAATCCGGGTCTGCAAGGCAGTCACGTTGTCCTGATGGATATTGATGAGAAAAGATTAGATATGATTACCCGCTTAGCACAGCGCTTAACACGGGAACTTCAAGCTGGCCTAACTTTTTCTAAAACTACAAATCGCCAGGAAGCTTTGCAGGGAGCAGATTTTGTGATCAACACTGCGCAAGTAGGGGGTCATGATTGGACTGAGACACAGCGGAGTTTAGCTGAAAAGCATGGCTACTATCGTGGATTAAGGTTGCATGATTATCCGCAAATGGCGTTTTTCCTCGATGTTGCTCGTGATATCGAGGAAATTTGCCCAAACGCTTGGTTAATCCAGTCTGCCAATCCGGTATTTGAAGGCTGTACATTAATACACCGGGAAACCAATATCAAAGTACTTGGGTTGTGTCACGGTCATTATGGGTATGAACATATTGCTCAGGTTTTAGGCCTTGAATTAGCGCAGGTTACGGCTCAAACACATGGTTTTA
>JAQBPP010000223.1 GCA_028287455.1 Bacilli bacterium
GGATCAGGCAAGCCTCAGCAAGTGGGCGGTACTGCGCACGTCACCGATGATTATGTTCCTGTTGGTGCAACGAGTTTACATGTTGATTCCACAGCCGGGTTAACTGTGGGAGATCACATCATCGTGCAATGTCCGATCGAACAGAATTGGATCCAGGCTATCGGTATGGATAAAATACCACCGCGCCCTGGCGCCAAAACCGGCACGCATTGGTCTCCAGGTGCCGGTTTACAATTTGACCGGACCATTACAGCTATTCAAGGAAATCAGTTAACTCTTGATGTTCCGCTTACTAATGCACTAGAGAAAAACTATACCCATGCGACTGTGTGGAAGTACGACTTCCCAGGTCGCATCAGTCAGTCAGGCGTCGAGGACTTAGCAACTGACGGCAATGCGTTTACTCAAAATGCGGACTACAAGCCCAGCGGTTTTTTTAACTCTCAATTTATCGTCATGTCAAATGTGCAGGATGGCTGGATGAGTAATGTGGTTTCGCACAACTTTGGCCAACCCTTTGTGGTAGGATCTGGAGCGATTCGTGTCACGATCACAGATTGTTCAGCATTGGAAATGGCCGTTCCACAAGACATCAGTGATCAGCCTGCTGCATTTACTGTCAGTGGTCAACTGACCCTGGTAGTGAATTGCAAAGCAACAGGCAGCAACTACCATGCTTGGGTTACTCAGGGTGCGGTACCAGGCCCGAATGTATTCTCCCACGATTCAGCCGTAAACACTGGCGCGCGTAAATTGGATGGCGGACCGCATCAAAGGTGGGCCACAGGCATTCTGTTTGAGGATATTACGATGAGCAGTGATGGAAACCTGGAATTGATGGATCGCTCCTGGATGGGGACTGGACAGGGATATGCAGGCGCAAATAGTGTTCTGTGGAATTGCAGCGTAGGTACGTATCGGGTAGACAATCCACCAACAGCACATAACTGGGCCTTCGGTTTGAAAGGAAAGCAGCAAACCGATGCCAGTCACCAAAAAGGGGAAGAGATGTCGCTGGATCAATTCGTACAGCCTGAAAGTCTCTATGACCAACAATTAAGCGAGCGGCTGCATCAATAGGAAAAAATGTTCCTTCCTTTGAACCGAATTAAACAAGCATCCAACCCACTTGGGTGAATTGGAATGCTTGTTTGTTATTTTTTCATTTTGCTTTAATCAAATCTACCGAAACAAGTTTTAACCCAAGCTCCATGTCGTAATTTAATTTCACTGGTTTTAAGGTTAGGGTATAGTTGCCAGGCTGATCAATGCGTACAGTACCGCAGTTGCTATGAATTCGGTGGAAATACATCGATCTGGAGTTCACTACGCGGTCGTTCTCTTCCACCAGACTGTGTACGGTCTGGCCGGCAACTTCCAGAGTGACCTGATGACCGCCTTCCCAGCGTCCGATTTTTTCACCGATGGCATCTCTTGCTTTTTCAGCAAGGCTGTTGATACGAAGAGCGAATTCGCCAGCAGTTACTGCCTTAAACTCCCAGCTTAACCAATCTCCGGCACTGGACCATCTCGTAATAACGCCTGACCGGGATAAAACGATTGGAGAACCTTCAGAAGCCCGGTGGATTTCAGCACGAAACGCTTCTAGAATAATTGAATCATCTGCTCCTTGCATCAGTTGATTATCTACTTGTATCTCCCCGTCGATTTCCAGCACTAGAACAGGCACAACTTCATTTGGAGACTTAGGCAGGGAGACAGATAAAGTATAATGGTTCAGTTCGGCTTCATAACGTTGATCAAACTGGAGCGATTTGTTCGGATCGGCCAGCAGATAGGCATTTTTGACCTGGTTTTTGATCCCGTTAATAGCGAACCCGCTGTCTGGCCAGTTAAACAAGTGAGCATAAATTTTTCCAGGCTTTAGTGTGAGGGTGCCCCAATCAAATTCGCTATCGAACGGATTCGCTGTAGTACACCGGATGGCTTCTTCGTTGGTTTTTAACCAGTCCCCGACCTGTTTCAACACATCAACGCTCGGCTGTGGAATGATTCCTTCCGCAGTAGGCCCCACGTTCAGTAAATAGGTACCTCCCTTGCTGACAATGTCGCTTAATAGTTTAATGATTGTATCAGAGGATTTCCACTCATGATCGTTCGACTTGTATGCCCAGGTGTTATTGAGCGTGGCACAGGTCTCCCAGTCTTCCCGCAGAGACTGGGCTGGGGTTTCGTTGTCGCCGAGGCAAACGTAGTCTCCTTGTCCATTGCCAACGCGGCCGTTCACAATACAATTCGGCTGCAGCTGATGTACGAGTTCGGCCAGTTCACGGCTTTGGCTTTCGGAGATTTTCATCGGCGTATCAAACCAGATTAAACCGACTGGTCCATAACCAGTAAGCAGTTCTGAAACTTGAGGCTTCACTTTTTCTTCCAGGTACTTCGCGAAGTTTTTCTCTTCTTCAACAGGGAAGTCCCAATCGTTTCCAACAGCATCTTTTTCATACCAATCCTGAGTCTGAGAATAATAGAAGCACAATTTAAGTCCAGCTTTGTGGCATTCCTCAGCCAACTCTTTCATGGGATCCCGGTCAAATGGAGTGGCATCCACGATGTTATAGTCTGAGACCTTGGAGTGATACATGCAAAAACCATCGTGATGTTTTGCGGTAATCACGATATACTTCATCCCAGCATTTTTCGCAACATCCACCCATTCTTTGGCATTAAATTTCATCGGATTAAATTGTTTGGCGAGCTGTGCATATTCGGCAGCTGGGATTTTGGCGCGTTTCATAATCCATTCCCCAATACCTGCTATCGATTGACCTTTCCACTCTCCTGCCGGAAGGGAATAAAGTCCCCAGTGAATAAACATGCCAAATTTGGCATCTCTCCACCAGGACATGCGGGTTTCGTTATTGTCTGGCATTGAATGAATCCCCTTTCATATCTTATAAAAGCAACTCTTAATGATATACTATCAAACTTTTGCCAAAAAAGAATAAGGTGTAGTATATTCTTCGATGAAAGTGAATCGACAAGAAAGCTGCATAAGGAGGATTCGAATGAATAACCGTTATTTGGGAAAAACAGGTTTGCGTGTCAGTGAACTGTGTTTAGGTGCGATGACATTTGGCAGAGAGACAAGTGAGCAAGAGAGTCATGCGATTCTCGACCGATTCGTAGAAGCAGGCGGAAACTTTATCGATACGGCTGATGTTTATTCGCTGGGGGGCTCCGAAGAGGTAGTCGGTCGGTGGCTGAAACACAAGAATCGGGATGATTTTGTCATTGCTACCAAAGTGCGTTTTGCAATGGGCGATGGGCCAAACGATGTGGGCACGAGTCGCAAACATATTATGGCCGGAATTGAAGCTAGCTTGCGTCGAATTGGCACAGATTATATTGATTTGTACCAAGTGCACGCCTGGGACTCGAAAACTCCGCTGGAGGAAACGCTGGGGACGCTAAACGATTTGGTCCGCCGCGGGGGCGTGCGCTACTTAGGTGCGAGCAATTTCAGAGGGTGGCAGCTGCAGAAATCAATTGATTTGAGTAATGCGAAGGGCTGGGAGGCATTTAGCTGTCTGCAACCGCAATACAATTTGTTATGTCGTGCACCCGAGTGGGAATTATTGCAAGTCTGTCAGAATGAAGGACTTGGTGTAATCCCCTGGAGTCCATTACGAGGTGGTTGGTTAAGCGGAAAATTCCAAAGAGGCATGACCGAACCACCTAAAGGAAGCCGAGTAAGCATTGCACAAGACAAAGGGTGGAGTGAAACCTGGGATCGCTATAACAATGAGCACACCTGGCAAGTGATTGACGCTCTTTTTAGCGTAGCAGAAGAGGTAAATCATTCGCCTGCACAGGTAGCGATCAACTGGCTGCTGCAGAACCCGGTGATCGCAGCGCCGATTGTTGGCGTTCGAACGCTGGAACAATTGGACAGCAATCTGGGCGCAATAGGATGGTCCTTAAGTTCGGAGCAGATTAAACGACTGAACGAAGCCAGCGAGCAATTGGTCAGTTATCCATATGACACAGGAGCAGCAGCTCAACAAAAACGCGGCAGAGAATAACAACAAATTTCTGGTAGTCTACTACCGGTTTCCTTGTAAAGGAGCCGGTTTTTTCCACTTAGCACCTATTGCTTTATGCCAGAAATATATTATTATAAATGATAAGGCTTTCATAGCCTGTCTGTGAAAAGGTTTTCTGAAAAGGCTTTCAAATTGGAACTGCAGGAGGTTATCAAGTATGACAAAGCACTTTAACAAAATTGTGCCTTTACTTGCTTCAACTGCTCTGTTAATAGGTCTTGCAGGCTGTGGTACATCTTCAAGTGCTTCTGCAAAAGCAGACCCGAATGCGCCGGTTAC
>JAQBPP010000224.1 GCA_028287455.1 Bacilli bacterium
TCGGCTCCGGGATTGGTAATGTGGTAGGCGGCACATTGTCAGGAGCAGCCAATCTGGTTGGAGGGGTAGCGTCTGGCGTTGGAAACCTCGCAGGCGGGGCAGCCACGGGTGTCGGAAACGTGGCAGGCGGAGTCGTGGCAGGGACTGGAAATGCAGTCAGCGGATTAACTGGGGGCAATCGAGACACCGGTGCCGCTGGGCAGGACGCTTATACAAACACCACCACTTATGTAAATCCACGAACCCAGCCTAGACCGGACCGTTCCGGTACGTACGTAGCGGATCGTCGCGGTATGGTACGCAGCATGCAGGACCGAGCTGCAGCACCTGACCGGCCGCAAGTGTACCGCAGCGCGGGTGTCGATCCCCGGCTGCAGCAGCGTGTCAGCGATACTGTGAAATCAGCGAACCCGAGTATTATGTATGTGTACGTCACGGACGATCCTAACGCGATTGCCAGTCTGCAATCCACAAGCACAACAGGACGAACCGATTACCGTCCGCTGATCGATCAGATTTTCCCATCCGCAAGGTAATCCTGTCACAATTTTTCGGGGGAGTGCATGACTCCCCTCCCTCTTTCTCTGTCAGCCGGTTGATTTGCTTTTTGCGTTGAGGTAATATATATACTCTTACATAAATGTTTTGTCATTGAAAAAAGGAGGATTTTAAATGAAAAAAGCAATAATTGAATTAGAAAAAGGCGGCACAATGGAATTCGAAATGTTTGATGAACACGCGCCAGGTACAGTGGCCAATTTTGAGAAATTAGCGAATGACGGCTTTTATGACGGACTTACATTTCACCGTGTTATCCCTGGTTTTGTGGCTCAGGGCGGATGCCCGCTTGGGACAGGAACGGGCGGGCCCGGTTACACCATTAAATGTGAAGTGGAAAACAACCCGCATAGGCATGAGCGCGGAGCATTATCTATGGCTCATGCTGGACGCAACACCGGGGGCTCTCAATTTTTCCTCGTGCATGACCGCAAAACGACTGCGCATTTGGACGGAAATCATACGGTTTTCGGACAGCTTTTAACAGGAGACGAATGCATCGATCAAATTAAGCAAAACGACAAGATGAAGTCAATTCGCGTGGTTGAACAACAAAGTGCGTAGATTTACGACTGAATGCCTCCAGTTTTCGGTTACACTAGGCCGGACTGGGGTGAAAACGAGTTGAAATTTTACTTAAACGAACTTGGTGTAAAACAGGTTCAAGCTTTAGCCAAAGAACTCGGCATCGCTCCCTCCTATAAATCAGGCGGAGTCCGCATCAGAAAAAACAAAGCCCGCTTGATCCGCGACATCAGACGAATGCTGCAGCAGCGGGAAACGGGCGAGTCTTTTGTTTAGCTCGATCCATCGCCTATTTTCGCGGAAGTAGGCGTTTCACCCTTTCCAAATTACCCGTTTTTGCATCCTCTAAAGTGAAGCCTGGCGCACATCCAGGCCGCCAGTGAAATTGGCTGAACTTTTGATGTATGGAAAGGGGAATGTTTCATGTACGGCATTTTTGGAGGTTACACTCGCTGGGCGGTAGTATTTCTGATCATCTTTGTCCTGTTCTTCTTATTAGTTCCCGGCGGTATGCCGCTTCAGGCTACCACCACCTGTGTTTGCAGTTACTAAGCGGTGCACAAGCTAGTCACCCGTCCTACAGGGTGTTTCTGCCAAAGATGGTTTGCGGCAGAAGCACCCTTTCTTTACCAGTCGTTAAAAAAGAGTCTCCCTCTGCTGGAGACTCTTCGACCCTGGTGATCCTTGCAGTTTAGATAATAAACGGCGGACGAATGAACGGACCGCCATACCACCCGTACGGCATGAACGGACGCGCATATCCGAATGGCATAAACGGAAATTGCCGGTAATCCTGCTGGCCTTCTCCCTGAGACATCTGGTCCTCCCGGTATACCGGGTAGTGTTGGTGCATGCCGTCACCATAGTAGGGATGCGACCAGGAAGCACCATACATGCCGTGTCCATAGCCGTAGTGTGGGTGATACTGATGGTGATGGTATGGATAATGGTGCGGGTATTGCTGATAGTGCCCATACGGCTGCTGTCCGTAACCCTGTTGTCCATATGGCTGCTGACCGTATGAATACTGTGGGGATCCTGGCATCATCTGCCGCTGCTGTGGCGCGGCAGCAGTCGCGCGGGTCTCGTTTCGAGTATCTTCGTTGGACATCTTGATCTCTCCCTAGTTGAATTTCTATCCCAAACATCGGAACACTCCAATCTATGGGATAGAAAACCACTAGGTTCATGTCTACCAATTAAAATGGGCGCATTTGCATCAGTTTGGGCGGCGACTAGCTCTCCTCAGGCAGTTCGACTGGGTGCCAGTTGTGCAGCCTGATCACAAGCTCCGGGTCTGCCAGTTTGATAACCGGCGCTTGTGCGGCAACTGCTGCTTCAGACAAGCTTCTGCCTGAATCCTTGCAGTTTGAATGAAAGCGGATCATATCCTCTGTGAACTCGCTAGATTGAATCCCTTCATACATGGCAGGAAACTGCTGCAGATAATGGACGCCGCGGGACAGCATAACAGCCGCACCACGTCTGTTGCCGCGCGAAAGATGATACAAAGACACCGCCAGTTGAATAAGCCCTTTAAGAAAATCACCGCTGCCTGAATTCAGCCATAAATACTCTCCATGCTCATGGCACTCGAAGAAATCCCGTTTGACATTAAAGTAATAAAGATAATTCAAATAGTAAGGAGAATCCAGTATTGGAGCAGATTCCTTCACCGACATCCTCCAATCTCCATAAGAAAATAAAAGCATGTTTTCAAAAATGCACTCATACGATTTGAATGTTGATTTTCTGACCGTTCAAAGGTGGAATGCTTAATGAAAAAGCTGATTGTAATTCCTGTCGCCCTTGTAGTTGTTCTTGCACTAGGCTCCTATTCAATCACTAGTTATTACGATTCACAGCAGGCGACAGGCTTTATAGTGCCCGCCCTGCCAACAAATTTTCCGACGCTGCTGCCAGATCAAGCCCCTGATGATCCTGGCCTGGACACACAGCACAGTCAGGAAGAAGCCCAAATTAAGGAACAGAATAAAATAAAAGCCGCGGGACAGCAAGCTTACCTGGATAGTTTAAAAGACGTGGTCGGAACACAAATCGCAAGCTTCAGCACTTCACTTGCGGGACATGATGCCAGTGGGCGGATTCATAATATTGAGCTCGCCAATGCTAAAATTGACGGTACCTTATTATTGCCTGGCCAACCTTTCTCATTTAATGCAGTACTGGGTGACTCCAATGATCCGGCTGGCGGCTGGCAAGAAGCCACCGTTATTGTTGGTGAGGAATTTGAACAAGGGTACGGAGGAGGAATTTGCCAGGTGTCATCTACGCTTTTTAATGCGATTGCCCAAGCTAAATTAACCGTTATGGAACGCTACTCTCACAGCCTGCCGGTTGGATATGTTCCAGTCGGTCACGACGCAACCGTGTCATATCCAGAACTTGATTTCAAATTCTTCAATTCCTTGCAAGCTCCAGTACGTGTTAAAGCCCGTATTCAGAATAACCAGGTGATTTGCGAGATTTATTCTTTACCCCCAAGAAGTTCTTGAGCGATGCGATCTTCAAATGTTTTCAATGCATCATAACCTTGTTTATGCAGCCGCCAATTTTTGGCAGCAACCTCAATCATTGCCGCAATATTGCGTCCAGGCCGAATTGGAATCTCGATATGCGGTACGTCAACATCGATATATTTAACCGTTTTGCTTTTGGCATCCAGTGAATCAAATCGATGTTTTTCTTCCCAATGCGCGAGGAGGATATCCAAATCGATTTTGGTTTCCTCTTGAAACGAGCCTGAGCCGTACAGCTTCGGGATATCAATCAACCCAATCCCTCGCAGCGCGAGAAAATCCCGGTTGTTCCCGTTATGTGTACCGATTAACGAGTAAAAGCCTAGCTGCTTGAGGATTACCAGATCATCGGAAATCAGTCGGTGGCCTTTTTCGATTAACTCAAGCGCTGCTTCGCTTTTACCGATGCCGCTTTCACCACGCAGCAAAATGCCAATACCAAACACATTGAGACAAACACCGTGTACGCCAATTTCCTTGGCCAACTCTTTTTCCAAATAATTATTGAGTTCACTGATAAAATTGGTTGTCTTCTTCGCAGTGCGCAAAAGTGGAATGCTATTTGCGGTACAATGCTTTTCAAAGTAAGTCAATTCTTCCTGACCGCGAGTGATGATGAAGCAAGGAGGGCCAATCTTCACCAGATCCCCGATGCGTTGATCCCGCTCCTCATGAGTTAAGGAATGTAAATAGGTCACTTCCTGCCTGCCAAGAATTTGAATGCGATCATGAGGATAGTAATCGAAAAATCCTGTAAACTCAAGCCCGGGCCGGTGAATATCATCAATTTCAACGATACGTGCAAGGCCGTTCTGACCAGCAAGCACTTCCAGATTAAACTGATTGACCAGCTTCTGAATCGTAATCTTTTTCATTGCTCCAGAACCCCTAACTATTGAGTGCTCACGCAGATATAGGTTTAGTTAGAACAATAGCATACAAAGACCGAGGGTTCCACCCCAGCAAAAAAGCGCATGACCGCTTTGGTTCCTGCTCGCGTCATGCGCCCTATATTTTTAATCCGCCAAATTGCCTGCTCCGTCTAACCAGCGCAATTCTTCCACAGTCAGTTTGATTTGAGTGGCCTCAACGCAAGACTCAAGCTCTTGCAAATTTTGCGGGCCAATCAAGGCACAAGTTGGGAACGGCTGGTTTAGTACGTACGCAAGAGCGATTTGAATGGCAGTTGCGTTTCTTTCCTTCGCCAGTTGTTCAGCGCGGCGCAAACGTGCCCAGTTCGCTTCACTATAAAACACCCGAACTGTATCCTTGTCACCCTGCACATCGGGCGAAAATCTGCCCGTGAAAAAACCTCGCGCTTGGGAAGACCAGGAAAACAGCGGGAACTGGTGAGCCTCATGCCAGGCACATGTCGCAGCATCGGCGTGGACACAGCCCGCCCAGTAAGGCTCGTTTGCTTTTGCCAAGCTTAAATTGGGACTGCTAAACGTAAATCCAGTCAACCCATGCGCCTTGGCGTAATCGTTAGCCTCCTGCAAACGCTCACAAGTCCAATTAGACGCACCGAGTGCACCGATGCGACCCGCAGCAATATGCTCGTTCAGCGCTTCAACAATCGGTCCAACGGGAACGTCAGGATTGTCGCGGTGCAAAGCGTAAAGGTCGATAAAATCGGTTTGCAGCCTGCGCAAGCTCTCTGTCAGATCTGCTGCAATCGCTTCTGATGTGACACGGGGACCTTGTGCGTTATGATGCGCCCCTTTGGTAAGAATTGTTATCTGTTCACGGTTATTGCGTTCAGATAGCCAGATGCCGATTGCTTGTTCACTTTTGCCGCCTTTGTAAACATGCGCCGAATCGATCGTAGTTCCGCCCAATTTCACGAACTCATCAAGAATTTCACTCACCTGATCGATGATCTCTGGCGCAAAATAATCCGAACCCATGACGAGCTGCGAGCACTTTTTATCCGATCCCTCAATCTGGATATATTCCATCTTCGCTCATTACTCCTTTTGATTTAAAGTAGCTCTTTTAGTACAACCCTTCGCCGATGTCGCGCAGATTCCAAACAGGCATCGATCGCCCGCATATTGTGAATCGGGTCCTCAGCGCCGGCAAGCGGTGGTTTTCCTGCAAACACAGCTGCTGCGAAATCATCAGCCTGCAGCGCATATTGATTCACAGCAGGAGCGACTTCTTCCCGGCGCTCCCCTTTGTGCAGGGTGACAAAGAAGTTCGACGATGCATCTGACCTGCTGACGTATGCGGATGGAACTTCGATCCTGCCGTCAGTTCCCACGATTTCTAAAATGTTGCGGCCAGCCGCCCACATCCCGCAGTCAAAAGTCACGCCAACACTGCCTGGAAACTCCAACAGCCCGGACGCCATCATGTCGACATTGTCATGGTCAGGTGAAAAAAACGCTTGGACTGTAGCCGCTTCCGGTTCAGTTCCCAGGATATACCGTGCAGCTGAGATGGGATAGCAACCGACATCATAAAGTGAACCGCCGCCCATAAACTGCTTAAAGCGGACGTTTTCTGACGGGCGTGAATTATTGAAAGTGAATGCACCGTGAATGCCTCTGATTTCGCCAATTTCTCCAGATGCGATGATCTCCTTGATCCGGTGATAACGCGGGTGGTGTCGATACATGAACGCTTCGGCAAGCACAACCCCAGCTGCCCGGCAGGCTGCCACCATCTCTGCCGCCTCTGCCGCAGTTAACGAAAACGGTTTCTCACACAATACATGTTTGCCAGCACTCGCCGCACGGATCGTCCATTCCTTATGCAGATGGTTCGGCAGCGGAATATAGACGGCGTCGATCGAGTCGTCCGCGAGCAATTCCTCATAACTGCCATACACTGAACCGATTTCCAGTTTTTCTGCTGCTTCCTTTGCCTTGTCCAAACTTCTGCTGGCGATTGCTGCCGCTTCGCCTGTCCGTGACTGCCTGATACCAGTAATGACTGACCTAATCGCAATACCTGCGCATCCGATGATCCCCCACCGCAGTTTTTTCATTTCCATTTGCGCTCATCTCCTATCTCCTATGTAAACTAAAACGTTTTCGAGTTACATATGTATTCTGCATTTTCTAGTTCATTCCTTTTTCCACTCGAGCAAAAAAACCCTCGGCCATTTAGGCTCGAGGGCGGTATCAGAATTAAAATTCTACTCTTGAATCGCTTGCAACAAGGGCTTATTGGGCAAGTAATGCAGGGTTTTAATAAAACGAACAGTTTTTGTTTTAGCGCGCATCACAATGGAATGCGTTTCAGCACGATCGCCGGGAAAATAGCGCACACCCTTTAAAAACTCACCTGGTGTGACGCCGGTTGCGGCGAAAATGACATCATCACCGCCCACCATATCCTGCATGGTGAGCACCTTTTTCGGATCCTCAATGCCCATTTCGACACAGCGCCGAAACTCTTCAGGAGTAGCTGGCAAAAGACGGCCTTGCAGTTCACCATCCAGGCACCGCAGAGCGGCTGCTGCCAAAACGCCCTCTGGGGCGCCTCCGGCACCTATGTATAAATCAATCCCTGATTCGGGAAAAGCACAAGCAATCGCACCGGCTACATCGCCATCACTGATAAACCGGATCCGAACCCCGATGTTGCGTAAAGTGTGAATATGGGATTCGTGCCGCGGACGATCGAGAATCATCACAGTCAAATCCGAGATGTTTTTGTTCAGGTATTGCGCCGCCTTTTGAATCGTGATTTCCAGCGGATCATCAATACTTACTTTTCCCGCGAGTTGAGGCCCCACAGCGAGCTTTTGCATGTACATATCCGGCGCATGAAGCAAATTGCCTTTTTGTGCAATCGCAATTACAGCAAGCGCATTGTTTAGGCCCTTTGCCACAAGCTCAGTCCCTTCCAACGGATCAACAGCGACATCTACTTCCAGCCCCTCCAGATTGCCAACCTGCTCCCCAATATAAAGCATTGGAGCCTCATCCATTTCGCCCTCGCCAATCACTACGGTTCCTTTAATGGAAACCGAATCAAACATGGCTCGCATGGCAGATGTAGCTGCACCGTCGGCGCTGTTTTTATCGCCCCTTCCCATCCATTTGGCAGAAGCAAGAGCAGCCAGTTCCGTTACCCTTACAATTTCAAGCGCAAGTTCTCTCTCCATCCGAAATTCCCACCCTTAACTCTTTATCTGTCATGATCTGCTACCGTTTCTAATTTTACCCTATATTCCCTTGACCTGGTGAGTCATCTTCCCAATTTGTTCGCATTCCATATCTATTGTATCGCCAATTTCAAACTCTAAACTATTGTAAGGCGCGCCGGTCAAAATAATATCTCCTGGGGACAAAGTCATAAACTGAGAGAGTTCCGACACGATTTGATCGGGAGTAAAGATAAAATCACTTGCATAAACGTCCTGGCGCAATTCACCCGAAACTGACAATTTATAATTTAACGTCGACAGGTCAACGTCTGTTTCGATGCAAGGACCCAGCGGGGTAAAGGTGTCAAATGATTTGGCTTTTCCAATCGGAAAATTTGGCACCAGGAAATCACGCGCTGTAATATCATTGGCAAGTGTGTACCCGAAGATGTACTGCGCGGCTTCCTGAACTGGTATAAATTTGCCTTGCTTCCCAATTACAATGGTCAGTTCGATTTCATGTGCCGCATTTTGCACATAAGAGGGTAGTCCAATCGATTCATTTGGTCCAATCAGTGTGTTCCTGGGTTTCAAAAACCACAGAATCTGGTCTGGGTGCGGTACACCCCTCTGCTTCATAGCCGCATAGTAATTTACGTTTGATAAGCCGATAATGTTGTTTACTTTCAATGGTTCAATCAGCGTTACTTCCGTAAGGAAACTTCTGCGATCAGAACGTGTAAATTCACTAAAAATGTCCCCCTGAATTTCCTCGACAACCTCCCCTGTAAGTATCCCGCTGCGTGTGATGCCATTCTGCAGATAACGAACGAATTTCATCGTTAAGCACCCTTTCCATTGACTGTTTGACCCAGTCATCAAAATCAATTATAGTAGTATTGCAAGGGAGTAGCTGCTGTGAATATTACATTCATAGCTTAAGCATGTCGTCAATACGGCTTAATGCCCGGCATCTTACATAAGATTTTATGGCAGATTTACTGCCTGATCTATGAGCGAGACTTGCAATCCGAACATTCAGTTTGGGTTGCAAGTCTCTTTCTTTTTGCGGCCAGGATTTCTAGTTAATCAGGATTGGATGTGGCTGATTTGATAGCATGGTTACTTTCTTTTGCAAATGTGGTTGTTGTAAATGTGATTCTTTCTGGCGATAATTCCCTGGTCATTTCGCTTGCTGCCAGACGACTGCCGCAGCAATTGCAGAAAAAGGCGATCGTATGGGGAAGCGTACTCGCCATTGTCCTGCTCATGGCATTGGTCACAGCAGGATCTTATTTGATTCGAATTCCCATGATCAAGATCATCGCTGCAGTTTTATTACTTTGGATCTCCGTTCGTCTTCTGATCGATCATATTAATCATAAAGAACTGCAAACAAACAGCGAGCATGGGAGCGGTACGCACGCGACGCTGCCCCAAGCGATTCGCATCATTGCTGTGGCAGATTTAGTAATGAGCCTCGACAACGCAGTAGCCATGCTTGGGGTGGCAGACGGCAATCTGACCCTTCTATGGAGTGGACTTATTGTGTCGATTCCCCTGTTAATCTGGGGCAGCCACCTGTTTTCCCTTGTGCTGCAGAAATACAGTTGGTTGATCTATGCGGCTGCCGCATTGATCGCTTGGTTAGCAGGGCGCATGATCAGTGAGGATCCGATCATCACACTAGCTGCAATACAAGAATGGGTCGCGTGGGTTGCGCCGGTCGTTTGCATCCTCATCCTGGGCGGTGCCTGGCTGTGGACCTTTTATAAAAAGGTTCTGAACAGCGCGCTGTGATCTTCAGCCCCATATCCCTCTTCCATTAACTGCTTAAACAGCTCCATAATTCGGTCTGTGAACTCCAATTTGGCATCGACTTGATTCCCAAATGCGATTGCATTAGTTAAGTCTTTCGCATGCAAGTTGATACGGAAGCCCGGCTTAAATTGTTCATCGGCAATATTCTGAATCTTGGTATCCATCACCCGGCTGCCTGCCAATCCCCCTCTTATTGCGTTGTAAATGATTGTGGGGTCGAGGCCTGCCTTCTTGCCAAGCGCAAGCGCCTCAGACATACCGGCAATATTGATCGCGACAATAATTTGATTTAATAATTTCACGGTGTTGCCTGCACCGATATCTCCAACACGAGTAACAGCAGTACCCAATTTTTCGAACACAGGCAGCACACGGTCAAAGATGGCCTGTTCTCCGCCGGCCATAATGGCTAATTTGGCTTCAATCGCCCCGATTTCCCCTCCACTAACTGGCGCATCTAAAAAATGAGCCCCTTTTACCGCTAACTGCTTCGCTATTTCTTTTGAAACCAACGGATTGATGGAGCTCATATCCACGACGATTTTGTCCGCTGAAATCCCTTCTATCACCCCGTGTGGACCCAGAATTACCAGTTTCACATCTGGTGAGTCTGGCACCATGGTAATGACTAGTTCAGCCGCCTGCGCTACCTCTTTTGGACTGTTATGCGCAGATGCCCCAAGCAGCTCCAATTCCTCAGCAGCAAGTGAGCTGCGATTATGTACATGCAGTTCATAGCCATGCTTGAGCAGGTTTTTTGCCATTGGCTTTCCCATAATGCCCAATCCGATAAATCCAATTTTCATGTCATGCGCTCCTTTGATGTGAAATTTGCACCTTCTGTATCGTTAAGCATCCGATGACCCACTCGTATACTTCCGGTAGAGTTGTGTTTTTTAGGACAGGGGTTTATGTACGCGGCAGCGCAATGTTCACTGTGGTGCCTTTCCCAAGCTCACTGAACAGATCGAGCGTGCCTCCATGTGCAGCAATGATTTTTTGGCTGATCATTAAACCTAAACCTGTTCCATTTTCCTTCGTAGTATAAAAGGGCTCACCCAGTTTCGCGAGACGGTCAGCAGGAATCCCTTCGCCTTGGTCACAAATTCTGATCCGGATTTGCTCGCCGTCGTCCTTGATTTTAATGACAATCCTACCTCCTTCTGGCATTGATTCGATCGCATTCTTAATTAAATTCAAAAATACCTGCTTTAATTGATTTGCTTCGCAGTAAATCAGCGGGACATCTGATTCAAATTCATAGATTAGTTCTATATTGTTAAGGATCACTTGTGTATTTAATAATGTAACGACATCCTGGATTAACGGCTCTAACTGTTTTAACTCAAAATGATGAACTTGAGGTTTGGCAAGAATTAGCATTTCACCTACAATCCAGTCAATTCGATCCAGTTCTTTAAGCATGATGTCAAAATAATCCTGCCTGGCAGCTTTGTGCGTACTCTGCAGCAGTTGTGTAAAACCTTTTAATGAGGTTAAAGGATTCTTGATTTCGTGGGCGACACCAGCTGCCAGTTGACCAATTGACGACAGTTTCTCAGATTTGTGCCAGCGTTCCTCTGACTCCTGCAGGGCCTGTTCCGCGAGTTTTCGTTCCGTTATATCCTGAGTAGTTCCGATAATGCTGACTACCTGCCCCTCGGTGAGTTGGCCTTCACACTGCGAATGCACAAACCGTACTTCCCCGTTTGAACGAATAATCCGGTATTCCACCTGATAGGGATTGCCAAGAACTGCGACTGTAAATAATTGTGCACAAAGTTTGACATCATCTGGATGAATCCGATTTAGTATTTGTTCCAACGTCATATGAGTTAGGGGTTCCAGTCCAAAAATACGATACATTTCATCGGACCAATAGATGATATCGTCTACAGGATTTCGTTCCCAATTGCCGATGTGGGCGATACGCTGTGCAAGCGCGAGTCTTCTTTGACTTTGACGCAATAATTCCTCTGCTTGCATCCGCTCAGTGATATCCCTGCCAACTCCGACTACCAGTTGAATATCTCCGTTTTCATTGCGTATATTCTTAAAAGTGGTTTCAAACCACACGTAATGACCCTTTTTATGCCTGACACGACATGAAAACATATCGACATCCGCGAACGTTCGTTTCATCAACTCCGCCAAATCATCTGGGTGCCAGGAAGCTGCCACACGCTGTCCGAGCACTTCTTCTGGATCATACCCCAGCAGCGTTCGAACTGCCGGAGATACATACACACACGTACCATCTGGTGCACTGCAGCTGATAATGTCCTGTGCATTTTCGGAAATCAGGTTGTACAACTGTTCAACTTCTAACAATTTCTCCTGTTCCTGTCTTTTTTCCGTAATATCCTGCATAAATCCAACTGCACGAACCGCACGACCAGTTCCATCGACAATCAGTTCCCCACGCGAATGGCACAGACGGGTGGAACCATCTCCGCATACGATGCGAAATTCGATATTGAACCTGCTTCCAACCATTGCCTGCTTCACCGAGCTGCTGACGTAATCCCGATCTTCCGGGTGAACATGGTTTAAGAACATTTCGTAAGAGGGGCTGATCTGATCAGGAGCAATATCCAGGATCTGAAACATTTCGTCCGACCAATGCATCCTGCGGGTAAGCAAATCCACATCAAAATTCCCAAGCCTCGCGATCCGCTGAGCCAGCGCCAAACTGTCTTCACTGCGGCGCAACTGCTCTTCCAACTTTTTCTGCTCAGTGATGTCCTTACCGACCGCATGAATTTCTATAATTTGATCCAATGAATATACAGGAATCAATTTCACGCCAATATCTTGCACTTGCCCATTTATGTTAACCATTCGAGTAATTAAATTGACAGACTCACCTCGTACAGCTCGTTCAAAATGATCGCTTGCATGGATTCGCTCACTGTCAACAATCAAAGATTCGAGCGATTTTAGCAGAAGTTCTTCTTCTCTATATCCGGTAGCCAGTTCAAATGCTGGATTGCACGACAATAAACGCCCCGCCAAATCAAACGTGCACATCATGGCCGTATTGTGTTCGACCAACGATTGATACCTGAGTTCAATGGTTTGCAATCGCTGCAGTTCCATTTGATCGCTATATTTCAAGCCGATTGACGCTGCTTGCTTGTTGCGCATTCGATTCATCCCTTTCAGCCCATAATTGGTCCGAATTGGCCTTCAGCAGTGTTTCTGCTCTCCGATAATAACATAGCTTAATTAATACAAAAAGGCATCCCGCAAAACGAGCCCAATCGTTGCGCGGCGATGCCTTCTGGTTTAGTTCCGGTTTTTCTACTCCACTCTTACGGCTATTTCCTGCGCAGTCAGACACAGTTCGGCTGCTTTAAATGCATGTTCTTGTGTCATGGCGTGCTCAGTGCGATTCAGGCAATCCAGAATCAGATCCCCGAAAAAGGGGCA
>JAQBPP010000236.1 GCA_028287455.1 Bacilli bacterium
CCTCTGACCCGTAAACTTGATATCAAACGGTTGTTTCAAATTTATAAGCAAAAAGATGCTTTGTTCGATCAACAATATAATCGACAAGAAATTTCAATCTGGCAGTACCGTACCATGCGATTCATCGAAACTCTTGCTGAGTTTGATAGTATTGCGCATCAAAAAGATGCTGACGAATTTCAGTCTATCTACTTAAGTGTTAGTCAGAAGCATATGAGAACCAGATCTGAAATTTTTAGTCTTTTAGAGCGATTGCAGAAGTGTTTTAAGCTGGGTATTGTGACGAATGGTACTTTAGATATGCAGAGCGCAAAGATTCAAGGAATCGGCATTAAGCCCTTTTTCACTGATGAGACTATTTTTATATCGGAACACGTAGGGTTTGAAAAACCAGACCCCAAAATTTACGAGGCGGCACTGCATTTCTTTGATGTGCAACCGGGTGAGACTGTGTTTATAGGTGACTCCTGGCAAAATGATGTGCGTGGTCCGTATAATATAGGAATCAAGCCTATTTGGCTAAACCGAAAACAACATCCAATGCCAGAGGAATTGCCAGTTAAAATGATACATGATCTACAGGAACTGGAGCTTCTTTTATGCTCTAATTGCTCCTGTTAGGGTTGGACATCGCCCAAAGCAATATCATAACGCGATTGAATTGCATTTGCTGTTCGAGGACCAACGATGCCATCGGCAACCATCTGTTGACTGGTTTGAAAAGCTCGAACAGCACTTTCGGTACTCGGTCCATATGCCCCATCTACGTCCCCTTTATAGAACCCGAGTACCTGCAACATTCGTTGGAGCTCCAAAATATCATCACCACGTGATACACCCCGAAACAGAATTCGTGTCGTAATGCTTCTACCTGTGATGGTGACTATAGTACCGAGAGGGGCACGATCATAAAGCTCAATGAGGTCATCCTGATTCATTCTGATGCAACCATGAGTCACCGAAAACCCAATCGACTGAGGATTATCTGTACCGTGAATGGCATACCCACCGTTCGGAATTGATAAGCGATTCCATCTGGCGCCAAAGGGGCCTCCCGGGTTTTCCGTTTTTTCAATGATCATCCAATCACCAACTGGAGTTGGCGTTGATGGTTTGCCGGTAGCAACTGAATACGTTTTGATATGTCTCCCATTTTGAAAAAGACTGAGAATATTCTGCTGCGTATCGACACTGATATAATAAGGGCTGCCTCCAAATTCGATATTGCCTAACCCTAATGAAGTCCATGTATGAGGACCCACAATGCCATCGCTGTGCAGGTTACGGTCTTGTTGGAATTTGCGAACTGCCTGTTCAGTTCTCGTATCAAATATCCCGTTCCATTCTGAAAGATACCCTAACGTAACAAGACGGCGCTGTAGAGCGATCACATCGGGTCCTTGCATATTCGGAGTTGACAGGCGTAAATATCGACTGGATTGGATCAATTGTAACTCCACCTTTAAATAAGTAAGGTAAAGGATAAAAGCTGTCACCACCAACTTATGACAGTCTTTGGCAATCTAGTACTAGGATTCCCATGTAACTGATCGACTAGTTGAAGCGTCTAAAGAAGGGAACTATCTTTAAATAACGAATATAAGCATGTGGTATTCGAAGCGGCTTTCAGGAGGACAATAAGTTGCACTCAACAAGAACTAATCTGGAAAATCATGAAATCCGTTTGAGAAATTTCAGTTCAGTAAAACTCGTGTTCATTCAGTTAAGACCGAAGCAGTGGACTAAAAATCTGTTGATTTTTGCAGCGCTTTTGTTTTCTTATGAAAGGATCAGCCTTGCGACATTTGTGGACACTTTATTAGGCTTCCTGCTGTTTAGCCTAGTATCCGGGTGCGTGTATATCTTAAATGATTATGTAGACCGAGACGCGGATCGGAATCATCCGGTGAAAAAAAACCGTCCAATGGCTTCTGGAGCATTAAATCCTCATCTAGCATTGAAAATCGGCGGTATACTATTGACTGCTTCGCTAATCACTTCGTATTTTGTCAACCCGCTTTTCACCGGGCTGTTAATCGCTTATTTTGCACTAAACGTGTCCTATTCATTTAAGCTGAAGCATATGGTGATAGTCGATATTATGGTCATCGCAGCCGGATTCGTGCTGCGAGCCATTGCGGGCGGACTCGTAATTCATGTTCCGTTTACACCTTGGTTTTTGATCTGCACCATGCTGTTGTCCTTGTTTCTGGCTATTGGCAAGAGAAGGCATGAGCTGTTTCTACTTGAAAACGACAAAGGGACGCATAGAAAAGTTTTGGAACAGTATTCTTTTGCGTTATTGGATCAGCTCAGCAGTATTGTAACAACTGCCATCATCATCAGTTACTCTTTGTTCACGTTTACGTCTGGACGCACTATTCAATTAATGTGGACTATACCGTTTGTCATTTATGGTATTTTTAGATACCTATATTTGATTCATATGGAACATAAGGGAGGTTCCCCGGACCTGGTATTATTTCAGGATAAGCATATCCTGGTAACCGTTATTTTGTATGTTGTCAGCGTACTAACTATATTGGCCTTTTTCAAGTAAGCCGTTCAACAATGCCTGGAGGAACTAAGATGGAATTCCTGAACCACCGTCATATCGGTAAAGTACTGATGATCGTCTCCGCATTTTTCACAGCGACGGGACAGCTTTTTTGGAAATGGGGACATACGAATCTTATTTATATGGCGGTTGGATTTTTGTGTTACGGATTAGGCGCAGTGTTCATGATAAAATCCTTTTCGCTGGAAAGGCTGTCGGTCGCCTATCCGCTCTTGTGCGTCAGCTATATCATCGCCTTAGTTTATGGCGATCTTTTTCTTGGGGAAGCTATAACGTTGAAAAAAATGGCAGCCGTTGCTTTATTAGGGATAGGCGTGACACTGACCTCCTATGAAAAGTAACTGGCCGTTTTATTTGTTGCTGATCATGACATTGTTCGGGTCGCTCGGCAGTGTGTTTTTCAAATCCTTTTCTTCCAAAAGAACTCTGACCCATCTGCTCATCGGTTTGATGTTTTACGGGCTCGGCGCAATGATCAACATTTACCTGCTTAATCAGCTTCCCTATACCGTTGTCATGCCGGCAAACGCGCTCACGTTCATCTGGACTTTGGTCTTGGCCAAGTTGATTTTTAAAGAAACGATCGGGATTTATAAAATCGCGGGTGTTGCTTTTATCATTTCAGGACTGCTGTTACTAATTTGGTAAGAATCTCTTTGATAAATTTTGGATTGGTGGATAGTTATGAATTTTATTGAACATTTGTTACAGAACAAGAAAGACAATTATAAAGCGATAGTGTTTTTTATCATTTTATTTCTTTTTTATGTGATCATTAATCTTCCATTTATTGTGTATATGAAGAACAACGCGGCTGAGCTTGCCGGACATAGCCCTTTTTATGGTGTGCCATTCATGTTGAATATGTTTAATTTCGATCCATCCATGTATTATGGTTTGGGCAATGCTTCTATTATCCATCCGTTCATCAATTTTTTATCTGGTCCGCTTGCGTATCTTGCTAGTCATTTGTTCGGCAATCTGTTTTTTTTGGTGATCCAGTCCGTTATCAATGCCCTAAGCGTGGTCATGATTTATTACTATTTACGCAAAAGCGGCTCTGACAATCGAGTAGCTGTGTTAATTGCCACGTTCTTCGGCATAAGCTCTTACAGCATTTTCACCGCTATGATACCGGACTCTTATCCTTATGTGCAATTTATTATCATTTTTTCAGTACTGTATCTGCAATACAGCAGAATGCAAGCCGAAAATAATGTACTTCCAAATGCAATACTCGCGTTGTGTAACTTTGCCGCGACTTCAACCAATATTGTTCCGTTCACAGGAGCTTTGTTCTTTAACATAATTGATAGGCATGATAAAAAAACGTTGAAAAAATTCGTGTCCATTCTGTTAATCTTTTGTATTTTGGTTGCCGTGTTTTCTTTACTGCAGTTTGCGCTGTTTGGAACTCAATCATGGACAAGCAATTGGATAAAAAACCTTCATAACTACGGATTCAACTATTCCGCCCGATTTTCATTCCGGGAGCACTGGAAAGTTGTCTATATGTTAGTGATTAGCCCAGTACTTACACCGGACATTACGCTCATCGATCCAGGGCTCGTGGCGTTCGTCACCGATCTTTCGCGTCCGTATCCGTTTTATGTAGACATCATTGGCTTCGCGCTAATTTTACTGGCTGGGCTGGGATTTATCAAAGGCATTAAATCCAGAGAGACATGGACGCTTGCCGTCTATATTTTCTTTGCCTTTTATCTTCACATTATTAAGGGATTTGGTCTTGCCACGTTCAAATATGATTTGTACTTATATTCCGGACATTTTTTATTCGCCTTTTTCTTGCTTAGTGGAAGGTACATTACGCAGATCAATCGCAACATTTTTAAAAAAGCAGTAATGTGGGTTCTTATGTTTTTTGTTCTTACTACTTTTGTTAACAACGTTATCAAACATACGCAAGCCTTGAGTAATATTGAAACGTCCTATTCGAATATGGATAAGCTAGCTGTGAAATGATGGCAATCAAACGCGGTGAGCTAGACACGCGATTCCATGGTCTTTTGTATGGCTAGGCAAACGGTATCGATCCCCTTTTGCACATTGCTCAATGAACTAGTAAGGGAGATGCGGATATGACCCTCCCCAAGGGGACCGAATGCGGTGCCCCGCGACACAAGAACGTCGTATTGGTCAAGCAGGAGTGAAGTAAAAGTTTGCGAGTTCATCCCGCTGGGAACGGGCACCCACAAAAACACGGTTCCTGCTGGGGAAACGACAGGCCACTGGATTTCGGCGAATTTATTCATAGCGTAATCACGTTTTATCTGATAACCTACGCGCGCATCCTCGATAAAGCCGCTGCTGGAAACCTCTGTCAGTGCTGCAACTCCTGCCAATTGAATCCCAGGAAAAACACCGCTATGTACTTGCGAATGAACGGACGCAAACCTTTGAATGATTTCAGCATTTCCAATTAAAGCACCTAGCCTCCAGCCGGACATATTGAACAGTTTAGAAAATGTAAATGTCTCGACGGCAACCTCTTTCGCCCCGTCAAATTCAAGTATGCTCCGGGCATGCCTGCCGTCATAGGTAATTTCCGCAAATGCGTTGTCATAACAGATGATCAGATGATTCCTGTTTGCAAACTCAATCGCTTTGGGATAAAAGTCATCTGGGAGCATCGCTCCGGTCGGATTATGGGGATAGTTCAGGAATAGCAGTTTGGCGCGTTTAACGACCTCTACCGGTATCTGCTCAAAATTCGGCAGATAGCCGTTATCCTTGCTTAAAGGCAATGGATAAATATCTCCTCCCGCTGCATGGATGCCATGATAGTAGGTGGGGTAGCCCGGTTCTGGGATCAGACCCACATCCCCCCGACCCATATAGGCCAAAGCCAGAACGTATAGACCTTCTTTGGAGCCAAGCAAAGAATGGACTTCACTGTATGGATCAATATCCACACCAAATCGGTATCTATACCAATACGCCATACTCTCAAGAAAATCCGGATCCCCGCGAAAAGGAGCGTGCTGATGGGTTTGGGCGTTTAATGCTGCAGCACGCAGGGTTTCCACCACTGGCTGTGGAGCTGGCTGCTGGGGACTGGCTTCTCCGAGATCCACAACATGTTTGCCGAGCTTTTGTGCGTTTTTCTTTAGAGTTTCCAGTTCGGGGAATATGTTCCCCACTACGTGCTTCACAATATCAGAATTAAGCATGTACATTTCCTTTCTTTTGCGTTCTTTCGCGATAAAGACATCAAAAACTGCTGGAATCCATAGGCGCTGAACAATGATCTTAG
>JAQBPP010000252.1 GCA_028287455.1 Bacilli bacterium
TAGGAGGGCGGATGGCAGGCGCAAAAATCCCTAGCTCTTCGAGATGGCGCGAGAATTGAACCGCAAGTTCGGAGTCTCCGAGCATGACAGAAACGATGGCCGTTTCTCCACCTCCGATCAGTGTAAAGCCAGCCGACTGCAGCTTGTAATAAAGCAGCTTGATCAAATCCAGCAGCATCAAACGCCTGACTGGCTCCTGTTCAATGAGATCAATGGCTTGGTGCGCTGCAGCTACCACAGCTGGCGCAAGGGCGGTGGAGAAAAAGAAGGGACGTGCTTTGTTCCGCAAATAATCTATTAAAATGCGATCGCCCGCGACAAAACCGCCTTCGGAGCCAATCGCCTTGGACAGCGTACCGATTTGAACGTGAACCTCATCATGCAGACCGAAGTGTTCAGCAGTGCCAGAGCCGCCTGGTCCGATGACGCCTGTTGCATGCGCATCGTCAACCACAAGAAGCGCATCGTATCGCCGAGAAAGTTCGACGAGTTCAGGTAAAGGGGCAATATCCCCATCCATAGAAAATACGCCGTCTGTCACGATCAGCCGGCGTCTGTACCCTTTTGCCGCCTGCAGCTTCGTTTCCAGATCGGCATTATTTTTATGTTCATACACGACGGTCTGCGCTTTGGACAAGCGCGTTCCATCAACAATACTCGCATGATTTAACGCATCTGACAGGATCAGATCGTCCGCTGCAGCAAGCGCAGTCATAACAGCTAAATTCGCCATATAACCGGTGTTAAACAGCAGTGCAGCTTCCGTCTGTTTAAATTCAGCCAGCCTCTTCTCCAAACGCTCATGCAATCTTGTATTTCCTGTCGTTAATCTCGAACCGGTGGCACCTGTGCCAAACTCTTGCGCAGCGCGATTGGACGCCTCAATGAGACGGGCATCGCCTGCCAGCCCCAGATAATTGTTGGACGAACACATGATGAGTTCTCGGCCCTCAATTTGGACAACAGGGCCAGGCAAACTGTCGATCCGGCGCAAATTCCGATACAAGCCGCGCGCTTTCATTTCATCCAATTCCGTTTTCAGTTGTGCAAGCCATTGTTTGACATTCTGATTGCTCAAAGGAGATCAGCCTCCTTCTTCGTCATACCATCAGGTAAACGATTGATGATAGCAGGGGTTTGTTCCAGATACTCAATATAGGCAGCAAGATTAAAATCGGTCGTCCGCACAAAAAAAACACGTCCACCTAATGGATCGCCAGGTTTTTTCAAATGAGGTATGCGTAGATATCCTCGTTTCAGCGAGGCCACATAACCTGTGACATATCCTGGATCATCCGACCAACATAACTCCGCAACTGTGCAAGGATGATTGACGACTTTGGCAGCGAGCGCGATCGCTTCCCATACACGCGGCCGGTTGAAGCCTAATTGCGACACTGCGTCGCCCCAATGCATCAGCGTCTCTGGCGCCCAGTCAATTTTCGTTGCGCGCACCCCACGGTGTTGATCGGGCTCCAGCCGTTTGCCCGTTTCGGCATCCATAATGATTGCCCCACGCATGACTCCGCCCTTTGGAGAAGGTCCCGTTTTCAGTAACTGGACAGCCTGACGTGCAGCGTACGTTGACACGCCAATCTCAGTTAAGGCATCAACTGCAAGTTGGTGTCCCTCTTCGACGTTTTTCGCAGGCAGTGTGTCTGCTGGCAATGCTTGCAAACCACGGATGATCGCGGCCTCCGCCAATTCCACCGTTAAATTGATGAAGTCGGGTTGCCCCTTCTCATGCTGCAGCGCCCGTTCCATCATTTCCATGACAACCGCACTCAGCACATCCCGATGTACCAGGCGCTCAGCTCCAGAAATGTGCTCGCCGCCATGTTCGTGGGATCCCCCTTTGGCAGAACGCATTCTGACGCTATATAAATCTTCCATATCTAACTCATCTCCACTAATGCTCTCTTCTCCAGTTTGTTACGCTCGTTTTCTCCCTCCAACAATCAACAGGTCGTAGGTAGCGCATATGCCATTGTTTTTCCTGAACTGCTGCTCATATTCCTGCATCATCTTAAGCAGAATTTGCCGATGCACCGCGATCGATTGTTTCGTTCGAGTGGCATTGTTGGCGCCCGTTTTCCGGACATTGTCCAAAAAACTTCTCACGTTCGGGTACTCTACTTCGTGAATTTCCTGCACACCGTCGACATCCTGGTAGTCCAGCAGGCTCAGAAACTCCTGCCAGTTGTCCATGGCTAGAAACTGCTGACCATGTGCTTCTGTAGGGTCATTTCCCACACTCTGCTCGGCGAGCGCAAACGATTCATGCAATTCACGAAACGTTTGATTGCCAAAAGTGGCAAACTGCATTTGCCCACCAGGCCCAAGAAGACGATCTAGCCGGCCCAACGTGCCAAAGGGATCATTCAACCACTGAAAAACTGCACTGGAAACAATTAAATCAAACGTATTGGGCAACTCGATGGATTCGACATCCTGACAAAGAAACTCTACTTGCCCCGAATACCCCACTGTGTCTTTGGCAACTTCCAGCATCGGCTCAGACAAATCGACCGCCACCACTTTAGTATCAGGATACAAGTTCAGCAGCTGCTTCGTCAGATAACCGGTACCACAGCCAATTTCCAGGATCAGTTGACACTGCCCTGCTTTCGCAGTCAGCCGCTCGATCAAGCGATCAGCCAAATATCGCTGCACTTCGGCATAACGATCATACTGTTTGGCATTTAATGAGAAGTGTTTCCGTACTAAACGTTTATCGATCATTTTTCCAACGCACTCCTGATCAGCTGATGAAACTCATATCCTTGAAAGCCAAATGGCATATGACCGGCATCCGGCACCTCAATGAAGGTCGCATGAGCGAGCTGCTGCGCCAACTGCCGACCAGACTCGATCGAGCAAATTGGATCCAGTTGTCCATGAATCACCGCCACGGGCACGTTAATGTTCGGTAATCGATCGCGCAAATCAGTCTGGGTTAAATAATCCAACCCGGCCCGCAGGCTGTCGATCGAACTCAGCGGCCAATCTTTGGCCTGATCGAGGAGAATGTCATCCAGATGCAACGCCCGCTCCTGTTTTGTAAACAGACTTTCATAAAACAGATGGAGCGTGCCATCCGCACTCCGTTCCAAGTTTCGTTTCATTCGGTTTACCGACGCCAGTGGTTGTCCGGCCCTATAAGTTGGATCAGTAACAAACTTGGCACCTGCTCCAATTACTACCACTTGTTCAAATCGTTCCGGATCGATAGCTGCCAGCTCCAGCGCGAGCATTCCGCCCAGCGACCAGCCGACCAAGCTGACTCGTTTTTCATCACACACTTCACGTAATACCGCACCACCAAACTGATCAGGGCTCACGCAATCGTCAAATTGAGGATAGATCAAGTGATAGGAGTCCCTTAACTGCAAGTCAAGCGATTTCCAAACAGTTGATCGCATACCCCAACCCGGAATCAATACTAAGCTCCCAAGTTCCTGTTCCACAGACGGCACTCCTAGCGACCGCTTACTGGTTCATCGGGCAGGTTTAATGCCTGTCCAGATCGTCCACCTATCTTTTTCAAAGATAGGTCCTGCTGAAGGCAAGCGCGTGCAAATATAATCAATTAAATCAGACAGCTCAGCGTCTGTTAATTCATGTAAAATGGACCGCCCTGTCCGCTCTCTTAAATCGGCCGACAATTCCTCTTTGTTCGTATAAGTTCTGCGAGTTTCCCACAAAGTATGTTCTTTGACCACGTTAAATTCAGCAGCATTAAGTGCCGCTGTCACTTGAGCAGCTGTAGGTCGTCTGGATGATTCCACTTGCATAAGCCTTGGAAACCGTTCAAAGAAATAGCCGCGTATATGGTCAAGTGAACCCTGAAGATCTACATCTGCAGGAGTTCGATCCTGAATGATCACCATTCCACCCGGCGCCAGCATGCGAAATGCGTCTCGAAAACAGCCAGCTAAATCACTAAGATGATGAATGACAGCTCGCGAAAAAACCACATCATAGTACTCAGTCGCAAGACCAGTGCTGCTGGCATCGCCCTGCTGAAAGTGAATTTGATTAAGCCCCGCACAATAGTCAGCTGCTGCAGTTAACATTGGAAGCGAAAAGTCTACGCCCATCACTTCCGCGGCGCCTAGATCAGCCCAGGCCCTGGCATAAATACCCCCGCCGCATCCAATGTCTGCAATCCGCAGACCAGTTGGGGAAATCAAGGATTTGATCGCTTCACTCCAGCTGTGGTCTGTCTCTCTGCTGGAATAACTGGATTGATTTTGTGCGGAATGGAAATTAATCGGCATTGTCAGCACCAGCCTTTCCCGCTATTAAACTACCGAATCAAGGACCACATCATCATGCCTCATTATTTGTCGGAAGTATTGATGACCACTTGACCTGATGAATGTTGTGAGCTTGCGTTCGGATCTTTTTTAATCGCAGTGCCGATTGCAGTGACTTCCATAATATCGCCATGATGGTTAATTTGAATATCGACGCCGATAATTCCTTCCGCTCCCAGTCGATCTGCTTCCTGCTTCATGCGGGCGAGCGCCAATTCCCGTGCATCATACATAAGTTGGGTTAATTCTTTCAGTTCACCACGGGCAAGACCCCGAAAAGCGGTGGCAATTCCACCCGTTACCCCCATGGAAAACACACTATTGCCAAGTACAAGTCCTACAGGTATGTAACCCTTGTCTACGACCAGCCAAAACTCTTGGCCTGACAAATCGGAGGTAAAAGCTCCGAATTTTCTGCCTGCCTGAATTTCCTGCTCGACCGAATTCAAATCGCCAATTTTTGGATCATTTCCAAAAAGTCCCATTCGGATCAGCCCCTTGTGAATGTTATCCGTTTGAATCATTATAGCATGCACTAGGAAAGACGTATCTATTGCGCATCTCCTGATTGTGAGATACATTTCCTATATAGATTAAAGAAAGCGGTGCCATGTATGGAGCTAGCACAGTTTCACCATTTAATAGATAAGGTTAGGCAAGCTGTTCAGCAGGTGATTGTCGGTAAGCAGTCGGTCATTGACTTACTTTTGGTTGGGCTGATTTCGTCCGGGCATCTGTTGTTAGAGGATGTGCCAGGTACTGGAAAGACCCTGCTGGCCAAAGCGTTAGCCAAATCATTAGATTGCGAGTTTAAGCGAATCCAATTTACACCCGATTTGCTGCCTTCAGATCTGACCGGGATCAACTTTTTCAACCAAAAACTAAGCGAATTCCAATTCCGTCCTGGGCCTATCTTCACCAACATTCTGTTAGCTGACGAAATTAACCGGGCTACACCGCGCACACAGTCCAGCTTGCTCGAATGCATGGAAGAACGCCAGGTGACCATTGATGGCCAAACCCACCGTCTCGATCGCCCTTTTCTGGTCATTGCCACACAAAATCCAGTCGAAAACCAAGGGACATTTCCGCTGCCCGAGGCACAGTTGGACCGCTTTATGCTGAAGGTGAGAATGGGGTATCCGACTACTGCAGAAGGCATCGAAATCCTGAAACGCTTTAAAACAAGCGACCCATTGGAAACTGTGTTCAGCGTTGCCACCGTCAGCGATATTATTCAAATGCAATCAATTTATTCCAATGTGTATGTTAGTGATGATCTATTTGAATACATACTGGCAATCGCTGAAAAAACGCGTGTTCACCCTGAAATTGCGCTCGGCGTGAGTCCGCGCGGCAGCCAAGCGCTGTTAAAAGCTGCCCAAGTGTACGCACTGCTCAGCGGTCGCGACTATGTCGTTCCTGACGATGTCAAAACGCTCGTTAAACCTGTATTGTCCCATCGTATGCTGCTGAAAAATCCGCTCAAAGCAAGAGAAAACTTCAGTGAAATCCTGTTAGAACGGATTTTGCAAGAGATCCCTGTGCCAGCTGAACAGGATTTGCAAAAGGGAACCATAAGCAGATGAACCTGCCGTGGATTATTTTATTCGTCCTTGTGATCTTGTTTGTGCAGGAGCAGATCTACAAAAGATGGGGACTAAGCCGTATTTCTTATTCCCGGTATTTCAATGTAGTTACTGCTTTTCCTGGTGACGAAATCCAGATGATTGAACAAATTGGCAATCACAAACTGCTTCCTGTCCCCTGGGTGAGATTGGAATCACGCCTGCATCCCAGCTTGTCTTTTCAAAATCAGGCGAATCAGCTCAATGAGAATGAACAACTGCATCGGAGCTTATTCAGTTTAACTCCCTATTTGCAAATTACCAGACGGCATAAAGTAATATGTACGAAACGCGGCTGTTACGATTTGAAATCTGCTGCGATTACTTGCGGTGATCTGTTCGGCCTTGAGCAAACTTATCAGAGCGTCAATTTCTCGAATCGACTGTTGGTTTACCCTGCACTTATACCGCTATCAGAAATCCCGCTGCCAAGCCATAGCCTGCAAGGTAATCTGCTTGTGAAACGCTGGATCCTGCCCGACCCGTTTCTGGTGTCCGGTGTTCGCGCGTACACGGATGGAGATCCGCTCAACTCGATCAATTGGAAGGCTACTGCGCGCGCTGGCAGCTTGCAGGTGCAGCAGCATGACTTTACTGCTGATCAGGAATTGATGATTGGTTTAAACTTCGTAACCGCTTCTGAAGTCTGGGATTCGGTTACGCAGCCCGACTTGGTGGAAACCGGCATCTCCTATGCTGCATCTTTGGCGCAGTATGTCATCGCGCAAGGATTGAATGTGGGGTTTATCTGCAATGGCGGTTTGATTGATCAACCGGATGAGCCCGTTCGGCTCGAGCATTTAAATTCCCATGATCAGCTCAACCTGATGCTCGAAACGATGGCCAAATTAATCCTGAAACCAAGCCTTGCATTTTATCGGTTATTAAAAGAAGAGAATGACGCGCAAAGGACCCGTACCGATTATCTGCTTCTGACTGCTGTGGTCGATGAGCGTACACAAGAGCAAATCGATCTACTTCGGCGTACTGGCAATTCAGTTGAAATTGTCTGGTTAAAGCAGTTAGCAGGCAGCATGGACGAAGCCGTATAATACACGTATAAAAACGGAGCAGAAAAGAGTAGAGCCGCATGGTAGCAACATTACGCCTGATCCTAATGAAATGGTCGTGCTCCATCATCGAAATGATGGTATTTTTCCCGTTGGCTTTACTTGCTGCTATTTATCTAGTGCCGCCCGATCAATTTTATTTGTGGCTGGCAGGGCTGCCCATTTCTTACCTGCTTGGCATCTGCACGCGGATTTTCATCCAAAGACGCCTTTTCTACCTGGTGGTCGACCTCTTGATTACGGGAAGTATTGTATTGTCTCTATACGGCTGGAACTTCGTCGGAGTAGTTAGCCTGATTATTGCATTCTGTCTGTTTTATCGCGGGATCCTGTTGGTGGAAATGCCGTGGAAAGAGCTGTTTCCGGTCGGTTTGTATTGGGTGGGAACCATCATCTATTTGTTCTGCTCACTTTTGGTAGGAGTTTTAAGTGCTGTTGAACCCTATAAACCAATATTAACCGGATCTGGCATTCTCTGTGTGGTACTAACCCTTTATGCGACGAATTACTATAATCTGCAGTCAGCCGCCTTGTCTGGATCAAAAAAGCCTGTGCTATCCAGAAGCCTCCTTTGGCATAATCGTGTTTATGTAATTCTTCTTCTCTTACTTGGTTATGGAGCAGCAAACATTTCCCGGATCAAAGAACTGCTGGACTGGTTGTCACGCCTGTTCTTTTATATGTTTATCGCTGTGTTTAATCTACTGTTTCTGATCCCGCCGCCCCAAGCTCCGCAATCTCACCCCTTGGTACACCAATCGCTCTCGACGCCAAAGCAGACCGGTGGGCACCTGAGTACACTGCCGTTAAAATTCGTTTATGTTCTGCTGGCAATCGCTGGAATTCTTCTATTGCGTATCCTGCTTCCCAAATTAATCCTGCTGATCAAAAAGATCATCCGATGGCTGATCCAATTTTTTGCTGGAATTCTCCAGCGTTATGTCCGCTTTGACTATCACACCGGATATGAGGATGAGAGCGAGCGTCTGGTGCCTAAAGCCTTTTGGAAGCTAAGAAAGTTGGATCAATTGAAGGATTGGCTCATGATGAAATTACGCTCTGAACCACGATTTAGTGACTTAACAACGAATCGGCAGCGGGTTCGGTATCTCTATCGACAACTGGTTCTACGCTCGATGCTTGCTGGATATTCTTACAAGCAGTTCCTGACTCCTAAGGAGACTGGCGAGGA
>JAQBPP010000263.1 GCA_028287455.1 Bacilli bacterium
GTTCGTGCTGCAAAATCTGCTAATGACTTGAGATACTTCGAACCTGCTTCATTTAACTGACTAGGATCAATAAAGGCCAGCATTTCCAGCAAGACCTGGAGGATGGCTGCGATACTGTCAGTATCCCGGTCACTACGCCATAATCTGGCATATGTAATCGTAGGATTTGATTCCTCATCTAAATAGATATCACGCGTTTTAATTGCAGTGACTACCCAACCTTTGCGGTGGATAACTTCCACGGCTAAGGCCAGACTGAGCACAATGTTAGCCGCAATTTGCGGATTGAACTCGCCGCTCCTGCAGTAACTCGCTAAAGGTTCACCTTTCACTTCTGTAGAAACTACATAATACTGCTGCTCACAGCTAAAGACATCCAGTACATGGATAACACCCGGTTCGTTTAAATTGGCAAAAGTTTCGATCGTTTGCGGATCCACATCAGTTGGCCAACGAAGTACACTGACTAATCGATTCAGGGTTAAGTCCTGCGCTTGGAGCAGTTGGGATGCAGTTGAGAAA
This sequence comes from Bacilli bacterium, assembly GCA_028287455.1. Lineage (GTDB taxonomy): Bacteria > Bacillota > Bacilli > Tumebacillales > JAQBPP01 > JAQBPP01. The sequence goes on from JAQBPP010000263.1 coordinate 523, forward strand.
TTAACAGGATTCAGGATTTGATACCGTCCAGCTAATACTTGCTCTATCATAACAGTTGAACATCTCCTTCCTAAACGGTTGGATTCTATATCAAATTCGAAATACACAACAGTTTTCTGCTCCTCGCCGCCAAGGAGTGACCGTTATTTATGATATTGAACTCTTTACTAATCATTCCTGATTAAGCTGATGCAGGATAATAGGGTACACTAATGCAATAGATAGAGTTATGATTGATTTTCAAAAAAATCGTGATAACAAAGGAGATTTTGTCATGACTAAGTTCGGATTGTTCGGTAAAATTACCACTCATTCAGGAAAACGTGACGAATTCGTGCAGATTCTTCTGGAAGCTGCAGCAGCGGCAGAATCATACGAAGGCTGCGAATTGTACGTGGTGAACATTTCGGACAACGAGCTTGATGCAGTTTGGGTCACCGAGATCTGGGCTGACGAAGCTGCTCATCAGGCATCGCTCACATTTGAGGGAACAAAACAGTTGATCAGTCGAGGAAAGCCGTTGATCGCAGGTTTTGCTGAACAAGTGAGGTTCCGCCCCGTTGGAGGTAAAGGACTGAAGTAAACAATGTATCGCTCAGCATCTACTCAATCATTGGAATGTCACTTTAAACATTGCCTAATGTCAAGTAGGATTGAATGTGATGTCTTGACCAAGAAATAAAGAAATTACAGTTTTATGTATAACCCTAGTCGGATTAGAATCTGTTTCTGACCGGCTTTTGTTGTTTTGTTCTGTCCGCTTACATCTTTAACCAGTTCCTCAGAACAAAACAACAACCAGAGGGAGGAAATAGATCCTAACCGACTAGGTTGTATAATAGCTGCTAATGTTTTTATTTCTCGATCAACCTATCACTCAACCCTGCTTGACATTCCACAAAATGTATTTTAGGATACACAAGTAACATTATGAATCTTTCAATTAAGCAACCAGGTGCCCTTAGCGTCATAGATTTCAATGATAGCTTCGGGAGAATAGGGAAATCGGTGCAAATCCGATGCGGTCCCGCCACTGTAATCAGAAGCTGTTAGACAAACGGCCACTGCTCAGGTTCGACTTGAGTGGGAAGGCGTCTGCAGCGTTATCACTGAGAGTCAGGAGACCTGCCTGGAATGCGATTTTTGCTAAACCTTCGAGGAGAGGTTTTGGTGGGTATCTGGCATTTCATGATATTTTGCCGAATCGACCACTAAAACTCTGTCTGCTGACAGAGTTTTCTTTTTGAGGGGGAGGCGTCATCCAAAAGGAGGAACCTTCCAAATGTCAACCGAAATCACTAACAGCAATTCATCTCTGCAAGCGAGGAAACGGCTTGCCCCATTCGCTGTCCTGGCAGCCGCAGCATTGCTCGCGGCAGTAGCCGGGTGCGGAACACCCGCTTCTTCCCCGTCAATCCAAACGAATCAAACCAATTCAACCTCTTCAACCAATTCCACAACAACTCCGGCGCAAGTAAGTTATCCATTAACTTTGACAGATGACAACAAGTCGGCGGTCACAATTGCCAAAAAACCACAGCATATTGCATCGGCAACGCTGGGGACAGATGAAATCCTGTCCGGTTTAGTCGGCAAAAAAAATGTCAGTATGGTCACCCAATATGCGACAGATCCCCAGCAATCGAATATCACAGACTGGGTGCAAGGAGTTCCACAGTTGCAAAAAGCAAATGCGGAACAAATACTGGCAGTTAATCCCGATCTGGTTTTAGTTGCGACTTATACCGAACCTGGAGTAGTGGACCAAATGCGTCAGGCGAATCTGCCAGTTTATGAATTTGCAAATTTTGATTCTATCGCAAGCATTGCAAAGCACATCCAGGTAGTCGGCCAACTCGTAGGAGAACCAACCAAAGCGAAAGCAATGGTGGATTCGATGGAAACCACTTTGCAGAAAATCAAAACAGCTGTGAACGGCCAGAAACAGATGTCAGTGCTCGATTATAACCCTGCTTATGGTTCGGTCGCAGGTAAGAATACCACAACGGATGATCAAATCACCCATGCTGGGGCGATCAATGCTGCTGCTGCCGCTGGCATTAACGGCTGGCCAACAGTAACGAAGGAGCAAATCGTCAGCATGAATCCAGATGTAATGATTGTTGCACAAGGAGGCGGCGATAAGGATAAACTTCTAGCTGATCCGGCACTCCAGACAGTTAATGCGATAAAAAACAAAAAAATCATCGAAGTTAAACCTGCGGATTTATCCAGTGTCTCACAATTCGTAGTTCGTGGCGTTGTGGATATTGCAAAAGGGCTTTATCCGAACGTAACGATCCCGCAATAATGAGCAGGAACAGACGAACCGTATTTCTCCTGCTTACTGTAATGTGGGTGATTGGCGCAATCCTGGAAGTATCCATTGGACCGGTGAGGATCCCGATTAGCAGAATTCTCCCGGCCTCAATCGCCTATTTCACGGGCAGTCACCTGCCGGATGCGGTTGTGATGGGCAACATCAGGCTGCCGCGGATGGTGGTAGCCCTGTTCGTCGGCGCCGGACTTGGTGCAAGCGGTGCGGTCTTGCAGGCGATCTTCCGCAATTCCATGGCGGATCCCGGCATTATTGGGGTTTCCAGCGGCGGTTCGCTGGGAGCGGTGATTTTGATGGCAACCGGCGGGGCTGATCTGTCCCGCTGGATGCTGCCGATTGGGGCTTTTATAGCCAGTTTGCTAACTGTATTCATTATCTTTCGTCTAGGTACGGTTAAAGGGCGCACGTCTGTGCATTCCCTGCTGCTGTCAGGCGTGGCAGTGAGCGCATTGTGCAGCAGCATCGTCACGCTGATTTTATCTGTATCCGACCAATACAACATGAAGCGCATGCTGTTCTGGCTTATGGGGGGACTAGAGG
>JAQBPP010000294.1 GCA_028287455.1 Bacilli bacterium
GGATCACAGTATCACTGCCACCTGGGAAACACAAATGGCAATGGACGACAAAGCTGCCTATCCCTTTATCGCCTGCTGTACTCGGCACCGAAAATTCCAGCGGCGAGGCCAGATTGTTCTATACGGCATCCGCAGGGGCAGATCACTACCGGATTGAACAAAGCAGCGATGGCGGGGCATCCTGGCAAACTGCCGGGATCAGCAAAGAAACCAGTTTCGTGCTGCGGCGCCTGTGCAATGGAGAGAAGTTGCATGTCCGCATTGCGGCTTGCAATGCAGAACAACAAAGCGAGCCGTCAGCAGAATACCCGATTTACGTAACAGATCAGCCTTCGCTTCCACCGGACGGATTGCGACTTAAGATCAATGACAATTGTACCTCTTTGACATGGGGGGAAGTCTTAGGGGTTGCCGAATACAGACTGTACCGCAGGACGAAAGGTACAGAACAGTACGTGCAAATCTACAGGGGCAAAGACCAGCATTTTATTGACACTGAACTGACAGTTCCTTCTCCTTATCCGGAGCCTGGAAGCGGGCCGAATGCACATCATCTGGAAGAATCGACCATGCTATATGAATACACTGTAAGTGCTGTGAATGGAAACGGGGAAGGAAGAAAGTCCATAGCGGTGGATACGAACCCGTCAAGTTGGCTGAATTGGGAACCAGCCGGACAGGATGGGCGGTTCAAACGGCGCCATACCTATATGGAAGAACCTTATTCGATTGGCATTGATGTCGACATGTATTATCCGTAGTAATGGGAGAACATAAAAAAGCAATCATTAGTCTGAGATCGTCTAATGATTGCTTTTTGCGCTGCAGATTTCACGCGAGAAACTCCGATAAAAGCATTAATGTTAGACCTTGTCCATATAAAGAAGGGATCACAGAAATCTCATTATAATCCCCAATCGTTGGCATGACCGGAGTTCCTCCGGATACGCCATTGACCATGCCATTATCATCAAGCTGAGAGAGCACTCCAATGAGGGAGTTTAACGCAACTGCTTGATAGGAATCATCCAAAAGTCCCTGACGGATCCCGCGTACTATTCCGCACGCAATGCCTGCGCTGCCCGATGTTTCTTGGTAGAAATCGCTGCGATCCATCACTGTATGCCATAAGCCATTTTTACCCTGGAATGTGATGAGACCATTAACCATCCGCTTATATCTTTGTTTAATTTCAAACGGAATGTCCACCAGATCTTTTATTTCCTGCAAAATTTCCGGTACTCCAGCAGCTGCCCAGGCGTTTGCACGAGTCCATTTTGCAGCAGACATATGGTTTTTTTCGGCACAATTCCAACCATGAAACAAAACGCCGGACTCCGGGTCCTGCAGCAATCGCAAATGAAGTTCTGATTGATTCAATGCTTCACGGGCAAATGATTCCTTCCCTGTAAGCCGAGCCAGTCTGGCAAGGAACAGAACGGCCATGAAAAGGGTATCTCCCCATACCTGTTCCGGGAAGCTAGCGTTCTCTGTGACAGTATGTTCAAATGCGCCCTCGCGAGTTCTCGGCGCCTTGTTCACCATCCATTGACCAATCTCGGTGGCAGCATCCAGGTAAGCGCGATTTCCTGTTTGCCGATAGAGATCAGGGAAAATCGCGTAGGGAGCCATTGAATTAATGACTCTATTTTGTTGAGCCTTAAGTTGATTGGTTTCCACCCATTGTACAAGAAAGTCGAATGCATCCTTGCTGCTGCAATTTTGGTGGTAATGCAATATGGAGATTACACCTACACCAGGCACCCAATCCCACTTGTGAATGTCCATTCCCCATTCGGAAGAATTGTCAGTCGTCATATAGTGATATACTTTGTCAGCTGCTTCTTTTATAAGTTTATTGTTTACCTGTTGCAAACTCTTCAAGCCCCTTCGCACCCTATTAAACCATCCTTATTATAAGAGCTAAGAGCTGCGTAATATCTCAAGAAGTTGCTGATTACTATCTCAATATTGCTTTCATTTGCCTACGATAATGATTAGGGGTCATCTCTTCGTATCGTTTGAAAACATGCCCGAAATAAGAGGGACTATTGAATCCGACGCGGGTGGAAATTTCCGAAATAGGCAGAGTACTGTTCATCAGGTATAACTTCGCATAGTGGATGCGTGTTTGAATATGGAATTCATTTACTGTAGTTCCCGTAGTCTTCTTAAATATATGACACAAATAATAGGGATTGATAAAAAATTGGTTCGACAATTCACCAAGTGAGATGTCTTCCATAAAATGCTGCGTAATATATTTGATGATCTCCTCAATTTTGGCAGGAATCATTTGGCTGGAAATTGGTTTAAGTTCATGGAAAGAATCTGAGAAAACCATCCGATAGATCGCGAGGAGCAATTGTTTTAAATATGCACGAATAGCAAGCTCATAACCGAACGATCGTTTGATGTATTCCTGATATAACCGCTCTAATACTGAATACAGCTCCTCTTGTTTTTCTGCAGTGATCCTCAAATGACGATGGCGCGTTTCATCCTGTGATTTAAATAATCTGAGATACATTTTTCTTTCCTGCTCATCCAATAGCTCAGGCATAAAATTGATGACTGTACGCATAAAGGGCATTTCCACGTTCGGTGCGGATTTATGTGATTCTAATGCGCTGATTAAAAGCAAATCATTTCCTTCCAATGGAAACAGGTTGTCGCCAATCAAGAAATTGCCGGAACCTTCGTGAAAAAAGTAGATTTCATAACCTTGATGGCAATGAAAGTTCATATAAAAGTTCGTATCCCGCGCACAGAACTTCATATAAAACGACATTTCTCTAAGATGGTCATCGGTAAAAGCGTCATAGTTCTTATAACTTTCCATTTTTAACATCACGCTCCACACCAAAATAATAGATTGGCAATTAATGAAAAGCAATATATTACTATTTTCCCACAAATAATTAACACAAATATCCCATTCATTATGTGAATCTATTCTTAGAAACACATAACTGATGGGATTCAAGAAAGGAGCAGATTTATGTTCCGGTTTTTGAAAAAAACGTCCATTTTTTTATCAGCCATCCTTATAACGTATGGAGTGCTTCCACAGAGCTATTTATTTCAAATTGGCAGCACTGCGGTGAAAGCGGATTCTTCAAGCAGTTCCAGCTATCTTCCTTGTGTTGAGAATGCTTATACAACTTTAACGCAGCACTTCACCGATTCCTTTCTACAGGGGGAGGTCAGCAGCAGCAGTGCCAATGCTCCTCGACATACGTCGGACTATGCTGCATTGTCGGTGAAATTGTACAATGCGACTGGCAATCAATTATATTTGGATAATGCTGTCAAAGCATTTCGTGACATCATGACTGTACTGGAACAGGGCCCTATGGATGCCAGCAAGAATAAGCCGCTGAGTTACGCTGTTGGGGATTGGTTTAACCTGGAGCCCTTATTGATTACCTACCAGGAATTGAAGCCGCTTGGCAAGGTTAGCTCGACAGATGACAGCTATATTCAGTATTACGCCGATCAGTTTGCCCTCTTTGGTCTGAACCGTAATATCGTTGGGGACAATAACCAGACTCTGTCAAGGACGGCAGGGGTAGCATGGGCACTCAATCTTTTTCCAAACCATCCGGACGCTGCGTTGTGGCAGAAGTACGTCGATGAGAATTGGAATTATTGGTGGCCACAGCGCGATCTGAGCGAAGACGCCGAAGGATACAGTGCCATTGGTCTGTACGAAATCATCCAGATTGCCGTGCAGACAGGAAAGGTTGATCAGCTGAAAGACCCGGGTGTGAAGAAAATGTTTGACCGTTACCGGGATCAGCTTTCGACGTTTGGCGCAATGCCGATGTATGGCGACGATTATTTCGGGGAAGCGTGGGAACTATGTACCTATAACTTTGAATACGCGAGCCGTCTATATAACGATCCAATGTATCTGGATG
>JAQBPP010000296.1 GCA_028287455.1 Bacilli bacterium
ATTCCTGAATCAACACGGTCTTGCCCACACCTGCTCCGCCGAACAGTCCGACTTTTCCTCCTTTAATATAAGGAGCGAGCAAGTCGATTACCTTGATCCCTGTTTCGAAGATCTCAATTTTGGTGGTCAGTTCAGCATAATCCGGAGCTTCGCGGTGGATTGGCCAACGCACGTCCGCTTTCACTTCACCAGCATCATCAATTGCATCCCCAGTGACGCTGAAGATCCGACCCAGTGTTCCTTGTCCTACTGGCACTGTAATCGGCTCCCCTGTATCAACAACTTCCATGCCGCGTACTAGTCCGTCTGTAGTAGACATTGCGATCGTACGCACGATGTCGTCGCCCAATTGCAGGGATACTTCCAACGTGAGATTAAAATCCGGTTTGCCCGGTTCCTTGCTGACTGAAATGATCTTTAAGGCATTATGCAGTTCCGGCAGAGTTTCAGGTGCAAATTGAACGTCAACCACCGGTCCTTGAATCGAAACTACTCGACCACTATTCATGGAGCATCTCCCTCCGTTTCATCTATTACTGAAGCGCAGCTGCACCGCCAACAATTTCACTGATTTGTGTCGTAATTGCTGCCTGACGTGCACGGTTCAACATGATCGTATAAGATGTGATCATTTCTCCGGCATTGTCGGTCGCATTTCCCATTGCTGTCATCTGTGCGCCCTTTTCTGATGCTTTGGACTCCAGCAGTGCGGAGTAAATCAGCGTTTCTGCATATTTGGGCAGCAGTTCATCCAAAACCTCTTCTGCAGACGGTTCGTACAAGTAATTCGCCGGAGCGCTCACCTGTTGTCCTACATCCTCCAGAGGCAGCAGTTGACGTGATACCGGCACTTGAGAAATGGCGGAAACGAATTTGGTATAAACCAAATGCACTTCATCCACTGTTCCATCCAGATACGCATTCACTACCGCTTCTGTGACCCGCTTGATGTCTGCAAAAGTGGGAAAGTCTGACAGCCCGGTCACTTCTGCGGTGATCGAATGGCCCCTTTTTGCAAAAAAGTCCCTGCTCTTGCGGCCGACTGCAAAGACCGTGTATTGATCACGGCTCATCCCTTGGAACTCAAGGAGTGCATGTCTGACCACCTGAGCGTTTAAACCACCTACAAGTCCTCGATCTGCTGCAATCACCACATACCCGACCCGTTTACGTTCCCGCTTGACAAGCATGGGATGACGGCCGCCGCCAGCGACGGCAACACTTGCGACCACTTCCTTGATCTTCTCAGCGTAAGGACGCGCCAGCACTACACGTTGCTGGGCTCGGCGCAGCTTCGCTGCTGCAACCATCTTCATCGCTTTGGTAATTTGCTGCGTGTTTTTGACACTTTTAATTTTTCTGCGAATGTCACGTGTGTTTAATGCCATTCAGTTCACCACCTTCGCTAAGTTAGGCGCTAAAGCCGGCCTTAAACTTCGTTACCGCCTGTTGCATTAGCTCAAGTGTATCCTCTTTGAGATCCTGCGTTTCCTGAATCGCGCGCAGGATTTGCGGATAGTTGGTATCTACAAACGCCTGGAACTCAGATTCGAATCGTCCAACGGATTTCACAGGAATATCATCGAGATAGCCGTTCACAGCAGCCCAGATCGATAGCACCTGGCGCTCGACGGGCATTGGTAAGTTATTGGGTTGTTTCAAGATTTCTACAGTCCGCTCGCCTCGTGTCAGGCGTGCTTGCGTTGCTTTGTCCAGATCGGAGCCGAATTGGGCAAACGCGGCAAGCTCACGGTATTGCGCTAAATCCAGCCGCAGTGTACCGGCAATCTTTTTCATCGCCTTGATCTGTGCGGTACCGCCTACCCGCGATACGGACAAACCGACGTTCACAGCCGGGCGTTGACCTGAGTAAAATAAATCGGCCTCAAGGAAGATTTGACCGTCTGTAATGGAAATTACGTTCGTTGGGATATAAGCAGATACGTCACCTGATTGTGTTTCAATAAATGGCAGAGCAGTTAATGAACCGCCGCCCAATTTGTCTGACAGTTTTGCTGCCCGCTCCAGCAACCGGGAATGCAGATAGAAGACATCCCCCGGGAATGCTTCACGGCCTGGAGGACGACGAAGCAGCAAAGACAATTCGCGATAAGCAGTAGCTTGTTTGGACAAGTCGTCATATATGCAGAGCACATGACCGCCTTTGTACATGAAGTACTCACCCATCGCGCAACCTGCATAAGGAGAGAGGAACAACAGAGGGGCTGGATCAGATGCCGCAGCAGAAACTACAATCGTGTAATCCATCGCGCCGTGTTTGCGCAACGTTTCTACTACTTGCGCTACCGTGGATTGTTTTTGGCCAATCGCAACGTAGACGCAGATCACGCCTTGCCCTTTTTGATTCAAAATGGTGTCAATAGCAATTGAAGTTTTACCGGTCTGACGGTCACCGATAATCAATTCCCGTTGACCGCGGCCAATTGGCACCATCGAGTCGATCGCTTTGATCCCGGTTTGCATCGGTTCATGAACTGATTTGCGGTCAATCACTCCGGGAGCGGGAGATTCTATGTTGCGATATTCGGTTGTTTCGATCGGTCCGCGTCCGTCAATTGGCTGTCCGAGCGGATTAACCACGCGTCCAATCAACTGTTCGCCTACCGGTACCTGTGCAATACGGCCAGTGCGCTGTACCTGATCTCCTTCGTTAATGCCGCGAACGGAACCAAGCACAACGATACCGACGTTATCTTCCTCCAAGTTGAGCGCCATTCCCACAGTACCATCCGGGAAGGTCAGCATTTCGCCCGCCATAACCTCTTTCAGACCATGCGCACGAGCAATTCCGTCCCCTACCGAAACGACTGTTCCTACTTCCGTTGTAGTAAATTCAGCCTGATAATTTTCAATCTGTTTGCGCAATAACGCACTGATTTCTTCAGGACGAATACTCACTGTGAATCACCTCTAACTTTCTATGCGTATTTAATGCTTTAGTGTGTCTCGAAATTGGTTGAGCAAACCTTTGACACTGGCATCGACTACTTTATCGCCAACCTGGATTCGCGCACCGCCAATCAGGGATTCATTCAAGATCGATGAGATGAGAACTGTTTTGCCTGTTGCTGATTGCAGATTCTCCGCAATTTTATTTAAATCCTTATCTGTCAGAGGGTAAGCAGATTCAACAACCGCCTTAATCCGGCCTTCCGCTTCATCAATCTTTGCGGTGAAGCTTTCATAAATGGCCAGCAGGTAATTTTCACGCTGCCGGTCCAACAAAAGTCGAAGAAAATTCAGTACCTGAGGGGATACGAGCCCAGCAAATGCTGCTTCTACACTAGCTTTCTTATCTTGAATAGAAATTTTGGGATGAGCGAGGAACTCCATAAACTCAGGAGTTGTCTGAAAAGCTCCTGCAACAAGACCCAATTCCTGTTCCATACTATTCAGCGCACCTGTATCCTTCGCCAGCGAAAACAGCGCTTCCGCATACCGGTTAGCAACCACGCCGCCTAACATAGCTGTTCTCCCATTTCACGAACGGCTTGGTCAAGCAGCACTTCGTGCGTGTTTGCATTAATTTCACGCGCTAAAATCTTCTCAGCAATCGCAACGCTCATGCTTCCAATTTGTGCACGCAAATCGTTCAGTGCTAGTGCTTTTTCCCTTGCAATATCAGACACGGCTTCCGCCTTGATGCGTTTGACTTCTTCTCGAGCTGCTTCAACTGCTGCAATGGCTTGCTGCTCTCCAGTGCGTCTTGCAGTATCGAGTAGTGCGGATGCTTCTTTTTTCGATTGATCGATCATTTCCTGATGCTGTTTTACTAATTGCTCCGCATCGCTGCGCAGTTTTTCTGCATCATTAATCTGACCTTCGATATGATTGGATCGATTCTGCATCGCTTTCATAATCGGCTTAAACGCTTTGGCACGAAGAAAGAGAAACAGAATGATCATAATCAAGATCTGAAAAACAAATGTTAAAACCTCTATTTGCACGGCGGTTCACTCCTTTCATAAGGAAAAACATAACGAAGGCGCAGGAAACCCTTGGTCCCGCTGGCCGGGCTCAAACCTTAAGTGTCGTGTCGAATTATGCTCTTCCGAAGAAAATGAAGCCCATGGCAACGGCGATGATTGGCAATGCTTCCACAAGGCCCAAACCGATAAACATTTGAATTTGCAATCTTGACTGCGCCTCAGGTTGACGGGCAATCCCTTCGATATACCGGCTGTAAACCAAACCGTTACCAATACCAGCACCAATAGCGGCCAAACCAAGCAATAAACCAACTGCAATTGCATATATATTCATCGTTAATATTTCCTCCTTAAATTATAGGCGTATGATGTTCTCTAATTTGCAAATCCTACTGGAAGGTTAATGACTCTCTCCCTGAGGAATTTTTTGCCCGATGTATATGATGGTCAAAACCGTGAAGATAAAAGCTTGAATCGTACCTACAAACAAGGAATACGCGCTCCAGGCAAGGAATGGAATAATTCCAGCCAGCACGCCCGTGCCAATGCCCAAGGAATTCGGCAGCGAACTCAGCAGGTTGATCAAGACTTCCCCCGCGAAGATGTTGCCCCATAGACGCAAACCAAGTGTGAGGAATTTCGGCAGTTCTTCAAATAAATGAATCGGCAGTATCCAAAACGGAGTTACCCAGTGTTTAAAATATTCTCTTGGATGAGTCAAGCCCACCGCATGTGAAAGCAGAACGATAAACACACCCATGCCTAACGATACAGAAATTGTAGCTGTAGGAGAGAACCAATACGCATGCGGACCATCTGGTCTGTTCACGATAAAGTTGGCCAGAACTCCCATTTGATTTGAAATAAAAATCCAGATAAACACTGTTAAAGCCAGCGGAACATATGTGTCCGCCTTGTCACCCATTGCATCTCTGGCAATACCCCGGATAAATCCGGTCAGCATTTCCAGGAAATTCTGATAGCCTGAAGGTTTTCTTACATTGATTTTCCTTACTCCCGCCAAGCAAATCAGCGCTGTAATCACACATGCAACAAGCGTCATCACAATCGTAGTAACGTCTAGATTAAGATTCCATAACGTACTGTGACTGTCCCCAATTTTGATGACAAAGTGTTTCAGCTCCATCGCATTCACCCCTTCCGTTTAAGAGTCACTGCCCTGCCCTTCCCTACCTGGTTTGAACCGGATCACCAGCACGACAATTTGATAGACGAAGATACCCAGTAAGAACATCCCCACCGACCAATGAGCTCGTGACACCACAAAAGCGCCCACTATCACCATCGCCATTCTTGACAGAACTGCAATCCCCGGCTTGCGTTTGGCATGGCCAAGCGCTAGTTGTGTTGCAATCTCGATTTGGCGGGCGACACTGAGCGCGAAGTAACAACTGACAGCAGCCCCTGTTGCAAAGCCTGCGATTGTTGGTCTCCAAGGCATGGGTAGAAGCGCCCACAGCGCCATGACTAGCAGGGTAATCAAGGAGGTGATTTTGACTGTTTGCCGTGCCAAGAGATGAAATTCATTCACTGTTCAACACTCCTGGCCGTCTCGCACTTCAACCCACATATCCCCTATGAAACCCTGATTATCGTACACTAATTCTGTACGGTTTGTCAATGAAAGCAGTTCTCATCCAAGCGGCAAAACAAAGCATCCGAAAACACTTTCACGCTTTTGTCAAAATTGTTGTCGAATCGTGTCTCCAAAGTGTACCGTACAACTGTGTGTACAGTTTATGCTTTGATTTTAAAGGGGTTAGGAAGCGGACCCTGTCCGAAGTAATGGCGGATGCAGCCTACAATTCGTTCACAGGCCTGTCCATCGCCATATGGATTGACAGCAGCGCTCATCGATTGGTGCAGCTCGTCGTTTGTCAATATCTCATGCGCCAACACATACACCGAATCCTCTTCAGTTCCAGCAAGCTTCAGCGTTCCGGCCGAGACCCCTTCCGGGCGCTCTGTCGTATCCCGCAAGACCAGCACCGGCACACCAAGCGACGGCGCTTCTTCCTGGATGCCTCCCGAATCGGTCAGAATCAGGTCAGAGCGTGCCATGAAATTATGTGTATCCACCACATCCATCGGCTCCACCAAATGAATCCGCGGATGTCCGCCCAGGATGCGGCGCGCCGACTCCTGCACAGCCGGATTCAAATGCACCGGATAAACCACTTGAATTTCCGAATGCTTGTCAGTCAAACGTCTGACCGCTCGAAAACAGTTTTCCATTTTCTCGCCCAGATTTTCACGCCGATGAGCGGTCATAAACACCAATCGGCTCCCTGCGATCCTGTCAAGCAACGGATGCTGATAATCTTCCCTTACAGTATACTTCATGGCATCAATTACAGTATTGCCGGTAACATAGATCTGCGAGTCCGGTTTGTTCTCTTGCAAAAGATTCTGGGCAGTTTCGTCAGTTGGTGCAAAAAACAAATCGGTCATCACATCGGTCAACTGTCGATTCATTTCCTCAGGAAAAGGGGAGTATTTATTGAATGTTCGCAATCCCGCTTCCACATGGCCAATGGGAATCTGCTGATAAAAAGCAGCAAGAGAAGCGGCGAAAGTCGTTGTCGTATCCCCATGGCATAGGACGATATCCGGTTTCGATTCCTCCATGACAGCAGCTAAACCTGTGAGCGCTTTGACCGTGATGCCGGTTAATGTCTGCCTTGGCTCCATGATATCCAAATCATAGGTAGGCTGGATGCCAAACAGGTTTAACACCTGGTCCAGCATTTCCCGATGCTGTGCTGTAACTACAACAATCGATTCCATTCGATCGGGATGCTTCTCAAGTTCCTTCACTAACGGAGCCATTTTCACTGCTTCCGGTCGCGTTCCAAACACGGTCATTACACGAATCTTCCCCATGGAAGACCACCACTCCTTACTCTTACTCCTCGAAACTGTTTATTAACGACGAACCCTGTGATCATTTTGTCATTGCGTGCCAAACAAACGGTCGCCAGCATCGCCAAGCCCTTGGACAATATATCCGTGCTCGTTTAATCGCTCGTCCACTGCAGCCACATAAATATCCACATCAGGATGTGCTGTCTGTACAGTTTGTACACCTTCGGGTGCAGCAATCAGACACATTAAACGAATGCTTCTGGCTCCCTGATTCTTCAGGAAAGTGATCGCTGCAGCGGCAGAACCGCCTGTTGCCAGCATTGGATCAATAACAATCAAATCCCTCTCCGCCACATCATTAGGCAATTTCGAGTAGTATTCCACCGGCTGTAATGTAACAGGATCCCGGTACAACCCGATATGACCCACTTTGGCAGCTGGAATCAACTTCATAACGCCATCCACCATGCCCAATCCAGCGCGCAGGATCGGCACTACACCGAGTTTCTTACCTGCTAGAACTTGGGTTTTCGCTTCTGCCACAGGCGTTTGCACTGTGACATCCATCACCGGCAGATCTCTTGTAATCTCATAGGCCATCAGCATGGCCACTTCTTGGACCAACTCTCGAAACTCCTTGGTCCCTGTACGAACATCGCGTATGTATGTAAGCTTATGTTGAATGAGCGGATGATCAAATACATATAACTTGCTAATGATCTTCAACCCCCTCCATGAGGACATCAGCATCAGTATAACAAAGAGGCGAGATTCTCGCTACAACTGCTGCCCTTCGCGGAAAATGGCGCTCACAAAAATAGTCTCCCATACTCTATTCGATGAGTACAGGAGACCGAAAGCGATTATCTCAGGTAGCTTAGACCCGGATACATGGGGTATTTTTTGCATAGTGCAGCCACACGCTGGCGAGCCTGGTGATGGCTTGACTCATCGGCAGGATTTTTAAGCGTGAGCGCAATAATTGACGCGACTTCACGCAGATCCTCTTCCACGAAGCCACGAGTGGTCACAGCAGGAGTCCCCACCCGCACGCCTGATGTGACAAATGGGCTGGCAGGATCAAACGGAATTGTGTTTTTATTCGCTGTGATTCCAATCTCATCCAGCAGATTCGAGGCATCTTTGCCCGTTAAGCCAACACTGCGGACGTCGATCAACATTAAGTGATTGTCTGTACCGCCAGAAACCAATGTCAACCCTTGTTCCTGCAGCGCACCGGCAAGTGTCTGCGCGTTGCGTACAACTTGTCCTGAGTATTGTTTAAAGCTGTCTTGCAGCGCTTCGGCAAACGCAACTGCCTTCGCAGCAATCACATGCATCAGCGGTCCACCCTGGATGCCTGGGAAAATCGCACGGTCGATTTCTTTGGCATATTGCTCCTTGCAGAGAACTAAGCCGCCCCGGGGGCCACGCAGTGTTTTGTGCGTAGTCGTCGTGACAAAGTCAGCATAAGGAACCGGACTTGGATGGTGACCGGTTGCCACCAGACCCGCAATATGGGCCATATCTACCATCAACAGAGCGCCAGACTGGTCGGCGATTTCACGCAATGTCTGGAAATCGATCGTTCTTGGATAGGCGGAGGCACCGGCAATGATCAACTTCGGCTTATGCTCTAACGCTAGCGAACGAACATTATCATAGTTGATTAAATGCGTGGTCTCATCCACACCATAAGGAATAAAATTGTAGTATTGTCCAGAGATATTTCCGGGATGACCATGGGTCAGGTGACCGCCATGGGATAAATCCATGCCGAGTACAGTATCGCCCGGTTTAAGAAAAGCAAAGTACACCGCAGTGTTGGCCTGAGCTCCTGAATGAGGCTGAACATTCACATGCTCTGCTCCAAACAACTGCTTCGCCCGTTCGCGTGCCAAATCTTCCACGATATCCACATATTCACAACCGCCATACCAGCGTTTGCCCGGGTATCCTTCTGCGTATTTGTTGGTCAACACAGTCCCCATCGTTTCCATCACAGCAGGGCTGACAAAGTTTTCTGAAGCTATTAGTTCAATTTTATTGCGCTGGCGGTTTAATTCCTGTTCAAGCGCATCTGCGATTGCCGGATCTTGTTTGCGTACTTCATTCATTAGGGTAATCTCCTCTCAAAAATGCTGCAGCGTGATCAAGTGCAAGTGGAGCCTTGATCCGGTCGGTAATCTTGTTCCTTTGTATAAACAGCGCGACTTCCACCAATTAACTTCGGCCTGGTGCGCGCCATAGTTACGTAGGCTTCACCGATCCGCGAAACTGACGGACGCACCGGCACCGCTACCGGCCTTAAATGCATGCCAATCAATGTACTTCCAATATCAATGCCGGCATGGGCCCGAATTTGTTCGACGACAACCGGAGCCTGCATTCGGCCAAAAGCCTCTGCTGCAACTGATCCGCCCGCACCTGGAACCGGAACCACTGCTACCTGCTCCAACCCAAACTGTTTGCACGTTTGCAATTCTACCACGAGCGCCCGGTTTAAATGTTCACAACATTGAAAAGCGACCTGAAAACCGAATTTTCGCTGAGCCTCAAAAACAGCATCTACTAGTGAGCGGGCTGCATCAGGTGATCCAGCTGTCCCGATTTTGCTGCCTAATACTTCTGAACTGGATGCGCCTATCACCAGTATCTGATCGCTGTTCAGCTGAGCTGCATCCTGAAGTTCACGCAACGCGGCAAGCGCCTGTTCCCGTAGTTGATCTAACATCCGGAAGCCTCTGGCTGATGGCCATACTTGCTTTCGATGTCAGTGATCTTCCCAATCCGCTTGGCATGCCGTCCGCCGAGAAAATCAGTTTGCAGCCAAATGCGGAGAATATCTTCAGCCAGACCAGGTCCAACCACACGTCCGCCCATGGCGATGATGTTGCTGTCATTATGTTCACGCGTTGCTTTGGCTGAAAAGGTGTCATGCACAACCGCACAACGAATCCCTGGCACCTTGTTGGCCACCATGGACATCCCAAGACCTGTCCCGCAAATCAAAACACCGCGTTCAAATTCTCCGCTTGCTACGCGCTCAGCAACCTGGATCCCGTAGTCCGGATAATCCACTGAATCACTTGAATGCGTTCCGAAATCTTCGAATTCGATCCGCAATTCCAGCAGCGTGTTTTTAAGCGTTTCTTTGAGATCATAACCGCCGTGATCTGCCGCGATTGCAACTTTCACCGTATTGCCCCCTTTGTTCCACCGCAAAACGAGCTTGTTGTATTCAGACAATCATCGTAAAAATGTTTTATCCTTGCGAGTGACTTTGCCATGGGCTAAGCGAGCAAGGAATGAACATTTTTTCCTTATTGTACTTCTCCACTACAGTTTGTTCAATGCACGAAGCAGAAATGAAAACGCTATCTTTCCGAAAGTTAATCAAAATCTGTGGTAAAGTTACTCGATTTCGTTTCAAAACACGAACAATTTCTTACACTGACTCGTTATCTTTAAGTTTTTTCACTAATTCTTCAAGCGCCGTTTCAATTTCAGCGGCACATGCGTCAAATAGTTCATCACTTCCTCCATAAGGATCTGCAATATCAACTACCGAATCACCGATATATTCTTTTAAAGTAAACGTCTTATCACAAAGAGACGGAAAACTATCCATCAGGTACTCTTTATGCGACGTCGTCATCGTCAGGATTAGATGAGCCCAATTGGACAATTGCAGAGTAAAAGGCTGCGATTGATGAGCATCCGCGTTCTCCGTCCGGTTTTTCAGCGCACGTGCCGCACCCTTCGAAGCAGGCGCTCCAGCAATGGCCGCAATTCCCGCAGACTGCACTTGCACGTGGGATAAATCGCTCTCCTGCAGCAAACGCTTTTTCAGCAGCAGTTCAGCCATTGGACTTCGGCATGTATTGCCAGTGCACACAAACAGGATATTCATTTCGTTTCGCCCCCTTCTCCTTATCCTATATGGCTATTTTAATGATTATAAGTTAGTCTTTCCATCTCTGACGCAAAAAAAAAAAACGGTCGACACGAGGAATCGCCCTGTTGACCGATAATATGCACAATTTTCATTGTTTTGTTTGTAGCCTCAAATTTGCGCTGAAGTTTTTATTTTGAATGTGAAATGGTGAACATTTGATCATGCTTACATAAAAATCGGTCGGATTGGGGGAGTTGCTGGAGGGCTCCTTTGTACATTTGTTCCAACCCCTTCACCTTTATGATGAAGGAACAAATGTACAACAAGAGACCGCAAGCCATTCGCCCTGCCGACCGATTTTTGCGCAAGCATGCTTTAACTCATTAATCATTTCACTATTTCAAAATAAAAACTTCAGCCCAAATACTAATAAGATCAACCCTCCAACTGCTTCTCCATACTCCCCGAGCAGACTGGATACACGATTGCCAATCAATAAGCCAATGGCCGCCATCAGGCCGCCAATCACACCAAACATCGCTAGCACCAGTCCAATGGGCGCCTCAAATAGCCCCAGTGACAACCCCACAGAGAATGCGTCAATCGAAACGGATGCAGCAAACAGCAGCAAGCCAAATCCGGCGGTTCGGTCAAGCTTCGGCGTGGAATCGTTTACCCGCCAGGCATTCCAGATCATTTGCAAACCCAGGATGATCAGCAGCACTGCGCCGACAATTTTTGCCAATTCTCCGACATAACGGTGGAAAAAAATCCCTAGATACATTCCGGTCAGAGGCATCACCATATGAAATACGGCGATTGTGAAACTGACCCGGATAATCTCTTTTTTGGTAAGTCCTTGCATTCCAAGGCCGATTCCTAAAGAAAAGGCATCCATTCCAAGCGCCACAGCCAGCAGCAGCAGGGTGATGACTTCCCCTTCCATCCATGCTGTCATCGCCTCATTTGACACTCCTTCCTATCCGTCCTGCCTGTCCCTGCAAGCCTTGTCCTTCCATCCATATGCGCCCGTAAGGCAATCTATGAGCATTTCGATTCCCAAAAAATAAAACTATCATTTCCCTGTAAGAACAAGTAAAATTTAAGAATTCAAGCCTCGCGGTCAGGAGGGAAGCTAAATGAAACCTGCTGTCTCTACACAAAGCAGAGTGAAAACCCACCGGCGAAAGAAGAAGCTTGGCCGATCCATTTTTGTGTTTATTTCCACTGTAGTGGTCCTTGTGCTGTTTGGCTTTTACGGAACTGAATCCGGCCACCAGCTGCGGCGAATGATCGCAGGATCAATTCTGTCTTCCCAGCACCCTCAGTTTGCGCTCTTCCTGTTAGGCCAGGCGGAGCTCGGGCAGCTGAAGGACATAATCGCCCATCCGTCTGCTGCACAATCGGAGCTGGTGGGCTCGTCGATCCCGGCTATTGCCCCGGTAGGCCCCTTAGTAGAAACTCAGACGGTAGAGAATGTCAATTTCACTGCCAAAATCATGATCGTAAGTGATCCTACTACTGTCCATCTGGTAGAAACGAAATATAAAAACAAAGGGGAACCCTTGTCGGAATTGATCAAAGATCATAACGCAGTCGGCGGGATCAATGCAGGTGGTTTTCAGGATGACAATGGAATTGGCAGTGGAGGGCAGCCGATTGGGATTGCAATCGGGAACGGACAAATCCTGTCCAGCCCAGCTGGAAATTTAACACAACAGATGTTGATTGGGGGCTTCACTTCGTCCGGTACGTTTGTCACTGGCTCTTATTCAATTAAAGAACTGCAGGCGATGAAAGTGACAGAAGCGGTCAGCTTTGGACCGCAGCTCATCGTTGACGGCCATAACGTGGTGTCTTCATCCATCAACGCAGCTTACGGATGGGCACCGCGCACAGCAATCGGTCAAACGGCAGATGGCAAAGTCGTCATGATCATTACAGACGGACGTTATTATCAAAATAAATTGCATCGCGGCGCATCGGTAGCGGATCTGGTAACCCTTTTCCAAAGTTATCATGCTGTCAGCGCGATC
>JAQBPP010000308.1 GCA_028287455.1 Bacilli bacterium
CCTCTCCTCACGGATGATAAAATTCAGCTCTGATTGGCAATACTTAGACTACACTATTCTAATTGGAGATGACGTTGTTGTTCGCCATTCTGCGGGATTCCTTACGTGAAACAATCAATGGTTTGGAAGTCACCATCCAGGTGGCCCGCGGTTCACAGGCAGAATTTGCTGTTGAACTGGGTACATTTGAACAGGAGATGGACAACCGGTTTCTGTATTCGTACCTGAGGCGGAATTACCCCGCTCAAACGATTAACAAAATAAGGCTTGTCCAAGATGGCAGATTAATCGGAACCACATCTCTAATGAACATTCTAGCAGAATTGCAGGCAGATTTGCCAGTCTCTGATGAATAAACGGCTTGTGCTTATGCATAGGACAAAAATAAACCTCCTGCAGTCTGCAGGAGGTGGTTATTTCGAAAATACTTATATCTTATAGGACATCTGCCAATTTATCGAGCAGATCCTTCTTAGGCATATAACCAACCAGGGATTTAACGACTTCCCCATTTTTAAACACTAGCAAGGTGGGAATGGACATTACACCGAATTTCTGAGCAGTGGCCTGATTCTCGTCCACATCCAATTTACCCACTACCAGTTTACCTTGAGTTTCCGAGGCCACTTCTTCGATGACTGGCGCTAGCATACGGCAAGGGCCGCACCATGTCGCCCAAAAGTCAACCAGCACAGGCTGATCCGACTTCACATGCTCATCGAAGTTTGAATCGCTTAATGTCAAAATAGCATCTGAAGCCATTAAATACACCCCCTGGATTAAACCGCAACAACTTCTACAATTTCGGGAACTGCAGCACGAATGGTGCGCTCAATCCCCATTTTAAGCGTCATGGTGCTCATTGGGCAGCCTCCGCAGGCGCCAACCATGCGAATGGTTGCCACACCGTTGTCTGCATCAACGTCCACCAATTCAGCATCGCCGCCATCTGACATAAGCCCTGGGCGGATTTTATCAAGCGCTTCTTGAACGCGATCACGTAAATCGTCCATTGTGGAAAACCTCCCATCTTATAAGACTGCGAGACGCTATATAGTATTTGCTTGCAAGCTGATAGCATACACGCAGGATTTAGTGTCTTTCTTTATTATAATGCATTATGCCGTCTCTAGCAAAGTAATGAAGGTGTAGTCTCCCTTACATTTTATCAGTACATGCCCTTCAGGTCCTGTTAAATCCAGTCTGTTCAGGCCTGACATGGTAAGAACCTCTTCGGTTTGATCCAGCAGTTCCTTCCAGGTGACAAACAATTGGATCACTTGCTCCTCCATAGAACTAGACTGGCGCACCACTTGTTTGTCTTGAAAAAGGAGCCAGACCATAGTGGCAGGGTCAGCCTCAATGTCTGCAATTTCCAGTTGAATTTCTGCTGGCAAAAATGGGCCTGATGACCGGAAGGTATGCGGAATGTCAGAGGTAAGTTCAGCAGCGCCAGGCCGTTTCGAAATAATGCTCGAATGGACAGATGCGAAATCGACTTCCTCCGCAGTTTCAGGTTCTTTACCCTTGCCCGCTTCGATTTCCGCCAAAATGTCAGACAGACGTTCCAATTCTTCTTTGGCCCGCGGTGGCGTGTCTTCAGCTGCCTGTGCTGCCAAATTCGATTTCGTTTGCTCCTTTTGCTGGATCGATCGATAGGCAATGATATTTGCAGCAATCCAAATAATAATGACGACAGTTAGTCCAATTCCTACCCATATCATGCATGTCCCACCCTTTCTACTAAATCATAACACAAAATACTTTTCATCACCTATGGGCATGCAACCCTGTCAAGGTGACCCCTATCGATAAGTTTGCAAATGGTAAAACGAGGCCAAACTATAGAAAAAGGAGGCTCGTGAAAATGAGTGTGAAATTTGATGTGGATCGAGCAGAAGTTTCCATCCTGGCTCATACTGGACAACAGATTTTGGAGCAGCACACACAGCGAGCGGTTCCTTTTTCCAAACAAGGTATTGAAACAATGGATGACTGGATGATTCATTTATGGAAAGAGCTTCCTCCCGATCCAGATGACTTATCCGATGAAGAGCAAGAATTGTTAGGGTATCTCGCTGCTTTTTTGGGTGAATGCATCATCGAAACCTTAGGAGGGCAATGGGGACGCCTGGGCCCTTTCTTCGACATGGATTACTTTGTCAGAATCCCCATCCCATGCGGCTTGCCTTATGATATAAACCCTGGGATAAGGGTCACTAAATCCTATTATGATCCTGTGCACTATTCCATTAAAGATTGGTATCTCCGGGCTGAACTGGCCAGCCTGGGACTGCTCGATCCGCTGCTGCAAGGGATTGTTCAGCACATGATCGTTCCTTCAATGTTAGGTCGTGTTGTGATCCAGCGCCACCCTGATCAGCAAGCCTGGGTATATGACTAGTTCCCAATGTGATTCCGCCAAACAGCAGACCCACGATGATGATGCCCGCCGCTATTTTTTTGAAGCTGATTTTTTCGTCACCTGGCAAACCGACCAGAAGCGCCGCAAGGAAGCCGCAGATGAGTCCACCAATGTGGGCCCAATTATCCACGTAGCCCCAAGTGAAACCTAAAATGATATTCACAGCCAGCGTCAGCCAGACCCCTGTGCTAAACACTCGCTTAAACACTGCCCAACGCTCGAAGCCGAAATAAATCAGCGCCCCAAGCAGACCAAACAATGCTCCGGAGGCGCCTGCCGAGGGATTAGGAGACATCGCGAAGCTGAACGTGTTCCCCCCGATTCCTGCCAGCAGGAAGATAAACAGGAATCGGTAACTGCCAAAAATCCATTCCACCACTCGAAGCGAGTAAAGTCCTATCATGTTTACCAGGATATGAATCAGGTTGATATGTAGAAAAATGGGCGACAGCAAACGCCAATATTGACCTGCCGCAATTAAGGAATTCACTTTTTCACCAAATTTAATCAACAGCTGCCCGGTATCGGCAACGCCTGTTTCTTCAGCAAGCATCCAGCCATAGATCAGAATACAGAAGGCGATGAACGTGTAAGTACCCTTGGATGAGGTCTGAATGAACAGCCTGCTCCATTCCTGCCGTCTTTTCTCCCCCGCCTGGTTCATTTGGCTTTGCAGTTGACTCAAATTTAGTTCGTTCGGCATTTCTGCAGCAGCTTTGCGTACAACTGCGCCAGGCAGCAGCCGCTTTGCGTAAAAAGGCGCGTAGAAGTGGTAGCTGTCATTTTCCAGGCAGTACACAGCAGCGTATAACGAAATATCCGGATAACTCTGATGACGCTCCAAAACGCGAATGCTATCCCTCATTGTTAAAGCGGGCTGCTGCTCATATAAGAACAAATGAACAATCGTTGCACTCCTTAACCGGTTGGTGTGCAGAAACTCCTCCGTAAGCCTGAACCCTTCATTGACGAATTCAACCAATTCAGCAGCTGTTTTTCCGTCTGCCTGAATAGGACGTATGAGAAGCCCCCTGTTGTTAGCAGCTCGGAACAGGCAAGGCTCTTGAAAAAGTGCCCCTGGTGCAAAACAGGTGTAATCCTGTTCCACAACAAGGTTGCGTATCAGTGTCCAGGTGAATATTTCGAGGATCGATGATTTCATGGTTCTCTCCTCTCCTCTTGTTTCGTCTAGGATTAGGCGGCTGCCTAATGCAAATCTCCCGGTTTGATCATAGGCTAAAATGGAACCTGAAGCAGCTGGAACCTGCAGCAGACTAGGTAGTCCACAGTCAAAGGAGGCCTGTTGATGCAATCCCAATCCCGATTGTCCTATGAGCAGATGCCCAAATACAGTTTGGAACGTGCGCTGTTCCAAGGTACGTTGTTCCCGCAGTTAGATGACCATTGGAGACAAAAAGAAGAAGCATTTAAAGCTCAGTTCCAATACCGGTGACAGGAGGCACAGCCTGCATGAATGAACGCGATACATTGCTCCGAAGACTGATTTTTGATTTGCAAAAGGTGTCATTCGCTTTGGTGGAACTGCAATTGTACCTCGACACAAATGAAGCAGATCCACAGGTGATTCATGACTTCAATCAATTGTCCGAACTGCAGAACAACTTAAAACGCCGTTATGAAACGGAATTTGGTCCTCTACTGCAATACGGATACAGCCCAGCCGAATATCCGCAAGGTTGGGTCGAAAACCCTTGGCCCTGGGAACTATAGGAGGCTGACATATGTGGATTTATGAAAAGAAGCTGCAATATCCTGTTCGGGTGGAAAAATGCGACTTAACACTCGCGAAATACCTCATTACACAATATGGTGGACCAGATGGCGAGCTATCGGCCGCCTTACGCTATCTGAATCAGCGCTACTCCATGCCGAACCGCAAAGCTATGGCGCTGCTGACTGATATCGGTACGGAAGAGTTTGCCCATCTGGAGATCATCGCCACACTGGTTCATAAGCTGATCAAAGGTGCCACTCCAGAGCAAATGCAGGCAGCAGGTCTTGCCAGCCATTTTGCAGATCACGAGCATGCCTTATTCTATGTAGATGCAGAAGGACATCCATGGACCGCCGAGTATATTCAAGCCAAAGGAGATCCAATTGCCGATCTGCATGAAGATATTGCCGCCGAGGAAAAAGCCAGAGCCACATATGAAGCCCTGATCGCCCTATCGGACGACTCTGGCGTCAAAGATGCCCTGCGGTTCCTGCGGGAGCGGGAAATTGTCCACAGTCAGCGGTTCAGTGAGGCACTTGTATTGGTCAGAGAAGACAAGGAGCAACAAAAGTTTTTCTAATCCGGTTGGCAGCGGAGAAGCGGTAAACCAGATCGCTTCTCCGTAAGGCAGCTAACCTGGAAGTTCAATCAGACTTTTCGGAAAGCTGGTCAGGGTTAGAACCCCATCGTCCGTAACCACTACATCATCCTCAATCCGCACTCCGCCAACTTCCGGCACATAGGCACCCGGCTCAACTGTGAAAGTGACTCCCGGCACCAGTACAAAAGGGTTCTGGGCATGAATCGAAGGGAATTCATGAATGTCAATTCCTAGTCCGTGTCCAAGCCGATGCGTAAAATAGGGACCGTATCCCGCAGCTTCCAGTATCGACCTGGCAGCACGATCCACCTCGCTTGCAGCGACGCCCGGCCGAATCGTCTGGAGTGCCGTTTCATTGGCCAAACGAACCGCCTCATAAAGCTTCTTCTGCTCGTCGTTTGCGGAGCCCACGACAAATGTCCGCGTGATATCCGAACAGTACCCCTCGTAGATAATTCCGAAGTCCAGCAGCAGAAATTGTCCGGCACAGGTGGGTCGATCACTAGGAACCCCGTGCGGCAGGCTGCTTGACTCCCCACTTAGCACCATAGTGGAAAACGACATACCTGTTGCACCAAATGCGAATGCACGCTCTTCAATCCACTTTACTAGATGTCGCTCAGTCATGCCAATCCGAAAGTAAGAACAAAATTTCTCCAAAATCTGGTCGGTAAGTTGACACGCATGCTTCATTTTAGCAACTTCATCTGCTGATTTAACCGCACGAACCTCTGCCAAAAATTGATCGAGTGCAAGAAACTTAACCGGCACTGTCTGGTCTGCATGAAGCTCCTGCTGCAGCGCCTCGAAGCGGAACACAGTCACGATTTCTTTTTCAATTGCCACGCTGCGCAGCTGAGCAATGTGCTGAAACTGTTCGCACATGCGAGCGATCGGGGATTCCGAGTCCTGGTAATGCACGAGCCGCAGACCAAATGCGGCCGCTTTATCCGCTTCCAAAACAGGCACTAACAGCCAAGGATCGGCAGTCTGCTCAACAACCAGCGCAATCAATCGTTCATGCGGCTCGCACCAAAAGCCTGTCAAATAATAAATTTGGACTGGACTGGTGATCAGGCTGATCTGCACATCTTGCTGACTCATCCAGTTAGCCAACTTGTTAAAAGCCGTTTGATTCCGGAGCGTGGCCAAGGTGCAGTCACTCCTTCCTAAGAATGAACATTTAATATGTCCCAAAACCTTGATTCTTCCTGTTTCAGCTTGCTGAACGATTTTCGGGCTCGGGTGGCCTTCCCCCCTAATTTTGCGAACCCTTGCTTTAATTCTTCATCCGTCTGACTTTCTTTCCAAACTTCAATCAGTAATTCTTCAAGCGATCGTTTACGATCAAGGTTGCCCAGGATCAGATCCAGTTCACCGACCACCAGTTCAAACAACCTGATTTTTCTCGCAAGCAAATCCAAGATATAAGTTTCGATCGTGTCTTGCGCAACTACAGTATAGATGGATACATTCTTCTTTTGTCCCAAGCGGTGCACTCGCCCGATCCGCTGCTCCAATTTCATGGGGTTCCAGGGCAAATCCACGTTAATCACTTGATGACAAAATTGCAGGTTCTTGCCTTCACTGCCCGATTCGGTCGACAACAGCACCTGACAATCGGAGCGAAACTCCT
>JAQBPP010000119.1 GCA_028287455.1 Bacilli bacterium
TCTTTCCTGCGTCAAAGGCGACTAACACGTGAGTTGGCTTCTGATCCTCAAGCAGCTTGAGCAGCATCGTTGTGAAGCCAACTGCAGCATTGGTGTGCATGCCGCCTGCTGTAGTCAAGTCAGGCAGTGCAAAAAAAGCCCGATAGGTAATGCTGTTACCATCAAGCAGCATAAGCTTCTGGGTAGATGACATGATAATGGCGACCTCCAATCCTATCTAATAATTGTAACACAAAAAAATATGAGTGTATCCACCGGGTCCGTGCCCCGTGCTGATGCGAAAGCAGCACAAGTCGCTGCTGACGGCAGATACACCCATTAGCGTTAATGATAGAGATGACAGGCAACAAAATGGTTCGGCTCTACTTCGCGCAGTTCCGGCTCCAGCAATGCGCATTCTGGCATGGCCTTGGGGCATCTTGTCCGGAAACGGCAGCCGCTCGGCGGCGAAATCGGGCTTGGAATTTCACCTGATAGGATAATTCGCTGGCGTTCTTTCTCTACCTGCGGATCCGGAATCGGAATTGCGGATAACAAAGCTTCTGTGTAAGGATGCAGCGGATTCTCATGCAGCCGCTGCGAACTTGCCTTCTCCACCAAGGAGCCCAAGTACATTACGCCTATATTGTCGCTGATATGTTTCACCATTGCCAGATCATGCGCGATAAACAGATACGTCAAGCCGCGTTCTCTTTGCAGCCTCTTCATCAAATTGACTACTTGCGCCCGGATCGAAACATCGAGCGCAGAGATCGGTTCATCCGCGATAATAAATTCCGGTTCAATCGCCAGTGCCCTTGCAATGCCCACCCGCTGCCGTTGTCCCCCGGAAAACTCGTAGGGGTATCGGTTGGCATGTTCGGCAGTCAAACCAACTGTCTCGAGCAAAGAGACGATGCGCTTGCGTCGTTCTTTCCCGCTGGCGAGGCCATGAATGTCAAGTCCTTCCCCAATGATGTCTCCGACCATCATACGTGGATTCAAAGAGGCATAAGGGTCCTGGAAAATCATCTGCATTTCGCGATTAAACTGGCGCATTTCCTTGCGGTTCATTTGGTGGACGTTGCGTCCTTTGAACAGCACTTCCCCTGCGGTCGCATCATAGAGCCGGATAATCGTTCGACCGATTGTCGATTTGCCGCAGCCACTTTCGCCAACGAGTCCTAACGTCTCTCCCTTGCGGATCTCGAAAGTCACTCCGTCGACCGCGCGTAAAACTTGCCCCCGACCGACGTTGAAATGACGTTTAAGCCCGTTTACTTGTAAAATAGGTTCACTCATCGATTTGCACCTCCCAGCATCAAGCCGTGATCCACTTTGGGCGCCTGCGAATGCATCAACCAACAGGACGCCGCATGCGACTCAGACACAGCAGTTTCTTCCGGCTGCCTGGTCGTGCAAATATCCATCGCGTAAGGGCATCTCGCAGCAAATGCACAGCCCTGCGGCGGATTGAGCAAGTTGGGTGGTGTTCCTTCAATTGGAATCAAATCCATCGTATCGTCAGTATCCAAACGGGGAATCGAACGCAAGAGCCCCCAGGTGTAAGGATGCTTGGGGTCGTAGAACAATTCCCGGGCCGTACCGCGTTCCACGACCTTGCCTGCATACATTACAATTACTTTATCGGCAATATTGGCGACAACGCCCAGGTCATGCGTAATCATCAAAATTGACGAGCCAAGTTTGTCACATAACTCTTTCAATAGATCCAGAATTTGTGCCTGGACCGTAACATCAAGTGCGGTTGTAGGCTCATCTGCAATCAGCAGTTTTGGATTACAGGCTAACGCAATTGCGATGACTACCCGCTGGCGCATACCGCCGCTAAATTGATGCGGATACTGGTTCGCGCGCTCCTTGGCATTGGCAATCCCTACCAGTTGGAGCAGTTCAACCGCTTTGTCCAAACCGGCCGATTTTGACAGCGCCTGGTGTTTGATCAATCCTTCAGCGATCTGCCTTCCTACTGTCATCGTCGGATTCAAGGAGGTCATCGGGTCCTGGAAGATCATCCCGATCTCAGAACCGCGTACAGCTTCCATTTGTTTATCGGTTAAAGACAAAATGTCTGTCCTGTCGTCGAAGCGAATGCTGCCATTTTTAATGACAGCAGGCGGACAAGCGATCAAGCGCATAATCGTCTGCGCAGTCACACTTTTCCCACTGCCTGACTCCCCTACAACAGCGAGCACTTCACCTTTATTCAGGCTAAACGTCACGCCGCGAACTGCTTGCACTTCGCCCCCATGTGTTTTAAATGAAACTTCAAGATCTTTAACTTCCAATAAATTGGCCATGGTCTCCCCCCTTTATTTGCGAAGTTTCGGATCAAATGCATCCCGTAAACCGTCACCTAAAATATTGAACGCAAAAATGATTAAACTAATGACAACGCCAGGAAAGAGCAATTGAAAAAAGTAATAGCGCAAACCGTCTAAACCCGTAAAACAGAGTGATCCCAGGCTTGCGAGCGGGACACGAATTCCAAGACCCAGGAAGCTTAGAATAGCCTCTGAGAAAATGGCGTGCGGAATGGAATACGTAGCTTGCACAATAATGATGCCCAGCACGTTGGGTATCAGATGGCGCAGAATCAAGCGCGCGCTGCCGGCGCCAAGCGTTCTTGCAGCAAGTACAAATTCCTGCTCACGCAGCTGCAGGACTTGACCGCGTACTAACCGCGCCATGCTCACCCAACCGGTAATGGCGAGTGCAATAATGATCGATGTCATGCCAGGCCCCATATAAACAATCATAAGCACATTCAAAATCAAGGAAGGGATTCCGACGATAATCTCAATAATGCGCATCATGGTCTCGTCTACTTTGCCGCCATAATACCCTGCAATCCCGCCGTATAAAATACCCACCACAAGATCAAGCAATGCCGCCATAAAACCGATAAACAAGGAAACCCGCGCGCCTTCCCAAACACGTACCCATTGGTCTCGGCCCAAAGAATCCGTCCCAAACCAGTGTGCTGCGTTCGGAGACATGTTCGTATGAAGTGTATCTGCGAAATCATAAGCGTACTTCAGCATAAACGGCCCAACAACCGCCATGATCACTAACACGACGATGATCCAAAGCCCAATAATGGACAGTTTATTTCGTTTTAATCGAGCCCAACTATCTGCCCAGAAGCTCGTGGTGGGTGCTTCGATCCGTTCGCTTTGTGCGGCACTTCGAGGTACGGGAATGAATTCGTTTGGTGATAATTGAATTTCTGCCATAATTTAATCCCTCCCCCCCGCTAGTCGAATTCGAGGATCAACAAATCCGTAGCAGATATCCACCAACAATAACGATAAGATATAAAGCGCACTGTAGAAAATGGTTGTACCCATAATGACGGTGTAATCCTTGTCCGTAATGGACTCCACGAATGATGAGCCAAGGCCTGGTATCGCAAAAGTCTCTTCCACGACGATACTTCCTGTAATTATATTAACAACAAGAGGACCCAAAATCGTGACAATTGGCAGCAAGGAATTTCGAAACAGGTGCCGCCAAACTATTTCACGGTTGGATAATCCTTTGGCTTTTGCAGTTTTAATGTAGTCCATCCCCAGGACTTCCAACATGCTGGTTCGCATTAATCGCGCCATAAAAGCAAGTGACGTCATCCCTAATGTAATGGACGGCAAAATGGTATACTCGAACCCACCCCACTCACCTGTTGGCAGCCAGCCAAGCTTCACTCCAACGTAATAAGAAAGAAGAGGACCTAACACGATGTTTGGAACCGATACACCTAGAACGGCAATCGTAATCGCCGTGTAATCTGCCCAGGTATTATGTTTGAGTGCAGCATATACACCTAATGCCAGACCGATAATTACGGAAAAAATGAGAGCTTCAAAACCTAACGTTGCAGATACCGGAAACCCGGTGCCTATGATTGAATTGACTGTACGATCTTCATAACGAAAAGAAGTTCCTAAATTCCCATGCAAGATATTATTCAAATAAATCAGGTATTGTTGGTATGTAGGCTTATCTAACCCGTACGTGTAGTTCAAATGTGCCAGGATCGTGGGTGTCATTTTATCGACGTTGTTAAACGGCTGTCCAGGAATTGAATGCATCAAAACAAAAGTAAGTGTAATAATCACCCACAGGGTAACAATTGCATAAAGAAGCCGTCGTACAATGAAGCGTGCCAACCAGTCCACCTCCTGCGTGTGCTAAATCTAGCAAAATAAGGATTCCCAAATCTAACAGAAGTGAAGGAATATGAGGCCTGTCTGGTCTCATATTCCTTCATTTATCTACTTACTATTCTTGTTGCTCGGAAAAACTATTACTATTGCGCTATGAACGCATTTTTCAAATCGTAATCAGGGCCAAGCGGCAAGAAGCTTACTCCTTGCAGGGTCGGCTTCTGAATTACAGCAACACCTTTGAAGTAAACAGGTGAAATGTAGCCATCGGCCAGCATGAGTTTCTCCGCCTGCTCAAGTTCTTGAGCCCGTTTGGAATTGTCAGGCTCAGCTTTTGCTTGTTTAATTAATGCATCAAACTGCGGATTGGAATACTTGGTATCGTTCTGCGAGTTGCCAGTTGTGAACAGATCAGAGAACGTCATCGCATCCGCATAGTCAGCACCCCAACCAGCGAAGCAGATATCAAAGTTTCCTTTGTGCTGACTGTCTACTCTGATTTTTTGCGGTACTGTGTCGATCGAAATCGTCACGCCCAGCGCTTGTTTCCACATTTGAGTGATCAACTGTGCTAATTTGCCAGCAGTAGAGGTATCATTCGTTAAGAAGTGGATTGAATTCAAATCATTGATCGTAAGGCCAGCTTCTTGCAAGCCCTTTTGCAGATCTGCTTTAGCAGTGGTAGGATCATTGTCTTTGACCAGCGTGCCGTTTTGTGTCCGGAAATCGCCTGCCGCTTTCGGATCGCCAGGAACAGTTGGCGGAACAAGTCCAGTAGCTGGCTTGGAACCGTCATTCAAGATGGTTTTAACAAAAGTGGCTCGGTCAATGGATTCACCAAATGCTTTACGGATATTGGCGTTCTTGAATGCTTTGGCAGCCACTGCATTGGACGAATTCGGATTAAATTCAGCATAATAGTTGGCATCGATCGACAGTTCATGGTAATCCGGTGTGCCTCTGTAGTGCGCTGTGTTATCCGCATTCAGCATGTAAACCATATCGGATTTTTTTGTATCGTAAAGGTTAACAGCTTGTGACTGATCCTTAACGATTGTGTAGTTTGCTTTGGTCAATTGAACTTTGCTGGCATCCCAGTAGTTCGCGTTCTTCACAAATGCCCAGCTGGAACCTTGTTTCCAATCGCTTAATTGCATTGGACCGTCGGAAATCAGAGTTGCAGCGCTCGTGCCATATTTATCGCCTTGCTTCGTTACGAAATCTTCCCTTGCTGGATAAAAAGGCACAAATGCGGTTAACCCCAAGAAATATGTCGTTGGAGCAGTCAACTGAACCTGAAGGGTTTTATCGTCAATTGCTTTAATGCCCACTGCATCCAGTTTGGCTTGTTTCTCCGCTGCACTGGCTTTCGGGTCAAGATTGACAACAGCATCAGCACCTTGGATCATATTCATAATAAAGCCGTATTTGTCGATGCTGAGTTCCCGTTTCCAACCAAACACGAAATCTTGCGCCCTAACAGCCGGACCGTCGGACCATTTGGCATCACGCAGATGGAAAGTATACGTTTTGCCATCTGACGAGATGTCCCATGAACTAGCAATAGCCTTCTCAGGCGTCACGCCGTCACTGCCAATGCGTGTCAATCCGTCGAAAATCTGCGAAATTGCGGTAATGGTGATTTCCTCATCCGCAATGTTCGGATCGAAGCCTTCCACATCAGATGGTTCCAGCAGATTTACCGTTTGGGCTGCAGCGAGCTTCGGCTGCGAACCAGCACCATTGGTTGAACTTCCCGGTGAACTGGCGGTGGATCCACACCCGGTGAGTGCCAATACTGCAGCAACAAACGCTGCAAGTGATAGCGGTTTCCACTTCTTCATAAATTTGCCTCCTCTGGTAAAAAAAAAGAAACACACCTTAAATGATAGCATAGAGCAAAAAACTACGCTATGACCATTTAGGGTGTGCTTTTAATCTCAACTGATTTGCAAGGCCTGTGTCTACTTTTTCCTGCCCTGAATCCACGTGTAGTCTACGTTAAACTCTACACCGCTCGCAGATGAAACCAAGTCGTGTACAAACGGTTTTGTCAAAAATGCCTGCGAACGGAATACCAGTGGACCAATCGGCATATCGTTCATCAGGA
>JAQBPP010000099.1 GCA_028287455.1 Bacilli bacterium
CTTCCATAAACACAATCATGGCCGCTGACAATACAATCCAAATCGTTGTTAGACCTGTTGATACATCGACAGACATATGATCATTCCTCCCGGTGTTGTCGCTGCTCGATCAAGAGCAGGGGAGCAGTCTGAGCGAACTACTACCTGATTAAGTATACGTAAAACGTAAGGTCTGTCAACCGAGTATGTAATAAAAACTAACATCTGAAAGACACAATTATTCTCAATTCTAGAAAATCTTACATCATAGTTGAGAGGTTGTGTCAGGATTCAGCTCATCGATCGTTTCATCGACGATTCCCGTGCGAATGTTATAGGCCTGCAGAACAGGATAGACAAAAATCTTGCCATCGCCCATATGACCAGTTTGCGCAGCTTTGATGATCGCTTGTACGGCAGGTTCGACAAAAGCATCTGACACCACCACGTCCATTTTGATCTTGGGATGCAGATTGATCGTGTACGAATGTCCCCGATAGACCCCCACATTGTTTTGCTGCTGCCCCCGCCCCTGCACCTGAGACACGGAAAATCCGGTCACACCCACTTCCCTCAGGCTGCTGATCACCTGCTGCAGCCGCTCGGGTCGAAAATAAGCCTCGATTTTTTTCATCGGACTGACCTCCTTTCGTAGTCTAAACTTGTCCAATCTCCCATAAGGTGGTACAGGGGGATCGACATGAGTCCATTTCATGCTTGGCTGTCAGGGTTGCAATTTTTCTTAGGAATGGCTGGAATTATTGGCGGAATGTTTTTGCTGCGCACCGGCCTTGAGCAAGTCGCTATTGGACGTCTTGCAGCTGTCATCCGGCAGTGTGTGAAAACACCGACGCGCGGCCTGTTGACAGGTGGCGTCATCACTGCGCTGCTGCATTCCAGCGCCGCCGTAACCCTGATTACAATGGGATTGGTAAGCGCGGGCTCCATGACGTTCGAAAACAGTATTGGCGTGATCCTGGGTGCGAATATCGGTACCTGCATCACAACACAACTGCTGTCGTTTCAGCTTGACCCCTTGATTATTCCGCTTTTGATCGCTGGAATCCTGCTGTACCTGGTTTCTTCGCCGCACTCCTTGTGGCGAGCCGCCAGCTGGGTGGTAATCGGATTTGGGATACTCATTCTGTCGCTGAAATGGATCAGCGGTGCATTAGCGCCTTTGTCCAGCCAATCCTGGTTTCTGCATCTGCTCAGCTTGTCTGCTGCAGGGCCGTTAGCCGGCTTTGTGATCGGGATGCTGTTAACCGCTCTGCTCACCTCATCAACAGCCACGACAACATTAGCAATCGCGCTGACTTCGCAGCATTTGCTGTCGCTGGAATCGGGAATTGCCATTGTGATTGGCAGCAACGTAGGAACCTGCATTACTGCTGTACTGGCTTCACTTGGCGGACCGCTGTCATCGGGACGGGTCGCACTGGCCCATGTGCTGGTCAATACTGCAGGCGCTGTGGTGTTTCTGCCCCTGCTGACCCCTTTTGCTGCATTGGTGAGACTGCTGTCTGCCGATCCCGGCGTGCAAACCGCAACTTCCCATACCTTATTTAATGCAATCAGTTCTTTGCTGTTGCTGCCTTTTGTTAACCCGCTTGCAGTGCTCATCCGGAAACTGCTGCCAGACAGGACCGCGCACTAATTCAATAATCGGAGGAGTCGGCACGCAAGCTCCCCTGAATAATTGTCACCGAGGAGCTTGCCCCAATACGCGTCGCTCCCGCCCGGATCATCGCCTCTGCATCCTGCCGGGTACGGATCCCGCCAGATGCTTTCACCCCAAAGGAGGGTCCAACGGTGCGGCGCAAAAGACGAATGTCTGCCTCAGTCGCCCCGCCGCCTGCAAAGCCAGTCGAAGTTTTAACAAAGTCGGCCCCTGCCTCCTGTGCAAGGAGACTCCCGATCACTTTTTCCTGCTCGGACAAAAGCGACGTTTCCAGAATGACTTTGACCAAAGCCTTGCCAGCTGCAGCTGCCACCACTCCCCGGATATCAGCCAGCACTCCTTCGTAGTTGCGTGATTTTAACCATCCGATTTCAATCACCATATCTACTTCGGACGCTCCTGCTGCCAGAACCGATTCACACTCATATGCCTTGACTGCGGGCAGCGTAGCGCCTAGTGGAAAGCCCAGCACCGTACAGACAGCTACCTGCGTTCCTAAGAGCTGCTCTTTAGCAAGTGCACAATAAGACGGCTGCACGCAAACGGACGCAAAACCAAACTTCTTCGCCTCCTCGCAAAGCTGGATGATTTGCTCCTGTACAGCATCCGGTTTGAGCAGCGTATGATCGATCATGCTGGCCAACTTCTCATTAGAAATTGGACTAGTGCAGTCTTCCATGGCAGGCACCTCTTGCTCGTTGTATTACAACCTGTTGCCAATCTCAGCCAGTCGAGCTAGTGCTAAAGCCACGATCCGGTCATTGTTTGCATATCCCCGTTCACGCTGCATGCGGAGGGCCTCCTCCACGCCAAACCACTGCAGTCCGCGGATCTCTTCCATTTGCGGAGCGGCGGTGCCTGCTGCAGCTTCTACCAAATAGTAGGTCACTTCTTTTTCCAATACGTGCCCATCACGTTTAAACGGGAAACGAACTACTCCTAAACAATCGCCCATGATCGTTCCGCGAATGCCCGTCTCCTCCTCAATTTCGCGCAAAGCCGCTTCTTTAGGTGTTTCATTTCCCTCCAGATGTCCCTTCGGCAGAGAAATATGATCAAAGCGGTCAAAGATAAACAAAATTTCCACCTGATTATTGGTTTTACGATACACAACCCCGCCCGCTGTGGCTTCCATCCGAACACCTCCACGATCCTTGCTTTTATGATAGCGAACCTATAGGCAAAAAGCGAGTTGTTAATTGATCCTGGAACGTGCCAATCGAAACTTCCGGGCCTGCTTCTGTCAACGTAACCGCACAAATTTCCCCGCTGCAATCCGGGCCTGCGCGAAACGCAACTTTGATATAGTTATCCGAGTATCCGACCAATCTGCCCTGCTCATCCAGATCTTCCGGAATGACTTCCAGCACGCGGCCGACGAAGTTCTGCGAGTACGCGGTCTGCAGCTGCTGCGCCAAATCGATCAGTTTCGCAACTCGACCGGCTTTCACATCCTCTGGCACCTGATCCTGATATTTCGCAGCTGGTGTTCCAGTTCGTTTGGAATAGGGAAATACATGCAAATCAGCAAATTGCTGCTCTTGAATAAATTGATAAGTGGAGAAGAAGTCCTGATCGGTTTCCCCAGGGAAGCCCACAATGACGTCCGAAGTAATGGCTAACTCCGGCAGCACCTCACGCAGACGCCGGAGTTTAGCCGCAAACTGTTCCACCGTGTATTTGCGGTTCATCCGGTCGAGAATTGCATTCGAACCTGACTGCAGCGGAATATGCAAATGACGGCACACTTTGTGTGATGCCCCGAGCACGTGCATCATTTGTTCATCAATTTCAGAGGCCTCAATCGAAGAAATGCGAATTCGCTGCAGCCCTTCTACTTGTTCCAAATCAAGCAGAAGCTGTGCGAGCGAATAATTCTCCAAATCATCCCCATATCCACCGGTGTGAATCCCGGTCAACACAATCTCATAATAGCCTGCCGCGACGAGTTTTTCGGCTTGTTTGATCACATTCTCCGGCTTGCGGCTGCGAATAAATCCTCTGGAATAAGGAATGATGCAAAATGTGCAGAAGTTATTGCATCCTTCCTGAATTTTTAAGGAGGCCCGTGTGTGGTCTTTAAACTCCGGCACATCCAACTCTTCAAATTCGCGTTGAGCTCGCACGGAGGACACGACTTGCAGCGGCTTCTGCTCAATCTGCACCCGTTCTGCCAAATCCACGATCTGATCTCTGTGCTGCGTGCCAATGACCAGGTCAACGCCGTCGATACCCATAATTTCACCGGGCGCCATTTGCGCATAGCAGCCAGTCACGACCACTGTGGCATCCGGATTGCGGCGTATCGCCCTGCGGATCATCTGCCGCGATTTCTTATCGCCTGTGTCTGTCACTGTACAGGTGTTGATCACATAGACATCGGCAATATCGTCAAAATCGACCTGAGTGTATCCGCGCAAACGAAACAAATTCCAAATCGCTTCCGTATCATAAGAGTTGACTTTACAGCCAAGCGTGTGTAAAGCAACTGTTGTACTCATGTGTTTAACCTCCCATTTCACCTAACTCATATAGAATAACGGCGGCAGCCACAATGCCAGCGGTCTCCGTTCTTAATACACGCTGTCCAAGCGTGACGACAAACACATTTGGCGCCGTCTGTGCGTGACTTACTTCTGCGACAGACAAACCACCTTCAGGCCCAATGCAAATAGCGATCGACAGCGGGGTCTGCAGGGCAGCTGCGCTGCCCGTGTTCAGTTTGGCGGCAAAGGGGCTGAGTGTACTTCGCAACCCAGGCAGACCTTGCCCTTCATAACAAAGAAATACTGCATCGAATTCAGAAACGGATGACACGAAGCGGGAAAAAGGTTTCGGCGGCTCAATAACGGGAATCCGCCTGCGATGCGATTGTTCAGCAGCTTCTTTGGCAATTTTTCGCAAACGCTCCAGTTTGCGCTCGGCTTTGGAAGAGCCGTACTGCACAATCGTTCGTTCCGTTTCCATCAATGCAAACTTGTTTACACCAATTTCTGTGCCCTTTTGCACAATATACTCCAATTTATCTCCTTTGGGGAGCGCTTGCACTAGCGTAAGTTGACACTTGTCCGGCTCCGACTGCCGCTCATCTTCGGCAATAATTCGTGCGGTAACCGCACCGGGGTGAACTTCGAGCAGTTCAGCCTGTACAGCACGCCCCAAATTATTGCAGACAATGATCGTATCTCCTGCAGACATGCGCATCACTTTTGCAATATGCGCGGCGTCATCCCCGCGGATTTGCAAATCCTCTTTGCCCCATAATCCTGGCTCAACAAAATAACGCTGCACTGCTGTTCCTCCCACGCGAGCTAATTTAACGGTTTCCGAGCCGCAAGTGCATTCCAGTCGCCTTCCTGCAGCTGCCTCTCAACTGTAAAACCTTGTTGTTCTAACGAATTCTTTAAGTCATCAACGCGTGAGCTTATAATTCCCGACAGCAGAAGCAGTCCATCCTCCTGCAATAATTGGTAAGCATCCTCAGTAATTCGCAGCAGAATATCTGCGAGGATGTTGCTCATGATGATGCGGGGTGATGCTGTCGCAAGCCCGGTCAACAGATCATTTTGCCTGACGTCGACCTTGTCTGCAACTTGATTTATTTCACAGTTCGCTTTCGACACTTGCACCGCAATCGGGTCCAGATCGAGCGCCAATATCTTTCGGGCACCTAATTTAGCCGCTGCGATCGACAAAATGCCAGAGCCGCAGCCGGCATCGATCACGAAGTCCTCTTGTGTCAAGTACTCTTCCAACAAACGCAGCAGCAGCGCGGTCGTAGGATGGGTTCCTGTTCCAAACGCCATCCCAGGATCCAGGGAAATTAACAGTTCACCTTCAGCCGGTTCATACGATTCCCAGGAAGGCACCGCAGTCAATCGTTTCGTGATGCGCGTTGGATGATAATACCTTTTCCAGGCGTCTGCCCAGTCTTCATCGTTCACTTGCGCAAACGAAACTCTTGCCTCACCTGGATCAATTCCATAGGTGGCGAAAGAAGCAACTCTGCTGCGCACCGTTTCCTCCGTCATGCCGTTTGGCAGATCTAAGGCATAGGCACGCACACGTGCTCCTGCAGCAGGGAAGTCCGCTTCGAGGAGCGCATATAATTCACCGAAGCGGTCTGGATAACTGCGTTCAAAATCCTGACGATCTTCGATTGCCAATCCTTCGATTCCGCAACTGGCAAACCATGCGCCCAAGGGTTCCACAGCTTCAGAGCTTGTCCAAACGGTAATTTCGGTGTAATTCATGCCCTGCCTCCCCCGACATCGTATGAGCTTAGTATACACAAAGAAGTCCCTGTTTTTAGGCCAACAGGGACTTCATGCAATTTAACAGGAGTGAGATCAATCCCAATTTAAAGCGTCTTTTACTCCATCTTTTACTTTTTCGAAGAAAGAGCGCTGCTGCTCATGTGCCTCAATCCCTAATTCACGGCCAAGCTTGCGCAGCAACTCTTTTTGTTCGTCAGTCAGCGTGCGCGGGGTAACAATTTGAATCCGCACATGTTGGTCGCCGCGGCTGGACGATTGCAATCGAGGCATCCCTTTGCCGCGCAGGCGGAACACAGTCCCGGTTTGTGTCCCTTCCGGTATGCGCAAAGAGACAGTTTCATCGAGCGTTCGGACATGAATTTCATCACCCAGCGCCGCCTGAACAAACGAGATTGGAACCTCACAGAACAAGTCGTCGCCGTCTCGGTGAAAGAACTTGTCTTCTTTGACATGAATAACGATATAAAGATCTCCAGGCGGTGCGCCGCGGTCGCCCGCTTCTCCTCCGCCGGAAACACGGATCCGATTGCCAGTGTCCACTCCGGGTGGAATATTGACTTCGATCTTTTTCCGCGTTTTGATGCGACCTGCGCCGCTGCACTTCTCACAGGGCTGGGTAATCCGTTTGCCGTCTCCGCCGCATGCGGAACAGGTGCGACGGTTAACCATTCGACCCAGTGGAGTGTTTACAACCGATTCCTGCGTTCCTGTTCCGCGGCAAACGCTGCAGGTCTCCGGGCTATGGCCAGGTTTGGATCCTGATCCATGGCAGGTCTGGCACTCCTCAGAGCGTGGAATTTCAATCTCTTTTTCCACGCCAAACGCTGCCTCGCTGAATTCGATTTGAAGATTGTACTGCAAATCGCTGCCGCGCTGCGGGCCGCGGGCGCGTCCTCCGCCGCCGCCGCCGAAGAACATATCAAAGATGTCGCCAAAACCACCGCCAAAATCCTGGAAGCCCGCTCCCCCGCCGCCATTAAAACCAGCAGTGGGATCTGCATGACCAAACTGATCATACCGGGAGCGTTTATCCTGATCGGACAATACCTCGTAGGCTTCGCTTACTTCTTTGAACTTCTCAGCAGCAGACGGATCATCCTTGTTGACATCCGGATGGAACTGTCTGGCTAATTTGCGATAGGCTCGCTTGACTTCATCCGCGCTTGCAGATTTCCCGACTCCCAGCACTTCGTAATAATCACGTTTACTCACAGGCGCTCACCGCTTATTTCTTGTCTTCGTCAACTACTTTGTAGTCGGCGTCCACCACATTTTTACTCGATCCTGCACTTGCACCTGCACCAGCACCTGCTTGGCCGCCATCTTGTGCAGCTTTGGCCGCTTGCTCATAAAGTTTTACCGACAGCTGCTGCACCAGTTCGTTCAGCGACTCAGAAGCCGTTTTAATCGCGTCGATATCGGTGCCCTCGAGCGCTTTTTTCAAAGCATCTTTTGCATCATTGGCTTTCGAAACTTCTGCTTCATCCACTTTGCCTTCCAGATCCTTGAGCGTTTTCTCAGTTTGATAAACCAACGAGTCCGCACTGTTGCGAATATCCACTTCTTCACGACGTTTGAGATCGTCTTCCGCATTAGCCTCCGCGTCGCGTGTCATGCGTGCGATCTCGTCTTTGGAAAGACCAGAGGAAGAAGTGATCGTAATTTTCTGCTCTTTGCTGGTACCCAGATCTTTGGCAGACACGTTCACAATTCCGTTCGCGTCGATATCGAATTTCACTTCGATTTGCGGAATCCCGCGCGGAGCAGGAGGAATATCTCCTAAAACAAAGCGGCCGAGAGTCTTATTGTCACGGGCAAATTCACGCTCACCTTGCAGCACATGAATTTCCACTGAAGTTTGATTATCTGCAGCTGTGGAGAACACTTGCGACTTCGATGTCGGAATGGTCGTATTGCGATCAATCAACTTCGTTGACACGCCGCCTAATGTCTCAATACCAAGTGACAACGGAGTCACGTCAAGCAGAAGCACATCTTTGACATCCCCTGTCAATACACCAGCCTGAATCGCTGCACCGACTGCTACCACTTCGTCAGGATTTACGCCTTTGGAAGGTTCTTTGCCAAGCAGCTTCTTAATGGCTTCTTGGACAGCAGGAATTCGGGTCGAACCACCAACCAGCAATACTTTATCGATTTGCGATGCATTTAGTCCTGAATCAGACAAAGCCTGACGGGTAGGTCCCACTGTTTTTTCCACCAAGTGAGAAGTGAGTTCATCAAATTTCGCACGGGATAAGTTCACTTCCAGGTGTTTGGGACCTGTGGAATCTGCAGAGATAAACGGCAGCGAAATAGAGGTGGTCAGCACGCCTGACAGTTCTTTTTTCGCTTTTTCAGCGGCGTCCTTTAACCGCTGCATAGCCATTTTGTCTTTGCTGAGGTCAATGCCGGTATCCCGTTTAAATGTATCAATCAAATGCTGCATAATCACGTCGTCAAAGTCGTCACCGCCCAGGCGGTTGTTGCCCGCTGTGGCTTTTACTTCAAATACGCCTTCGCCTAGCTCTAGAATGGAAACGTCAAATGTACCTCCGCCCAAATCGTAGACGAGGATCGTCTGGTTCTCATCGGCTTTGTCCAAACCGTATGCAAGCGCAGCAGCGGTCGGTTCATTGACGATCCGCAGCACTTCCAGACCCGCAATTTTACCGGCGTCTTTGGTCGCCTGACGTTGAGAGTCATTAAAGTAAGCAGGAACTGTAATAACAACTTGAGTAACTGGCTGACCGAGATAGGCTTCAGCATCTGATTTTAACTTCTGCAAAATCATCGCCGAAATTTCTTGCGGCGTATAATCCGTGCCTTCCACAGATACTTTGTGGCTGGTTCCCATATGGCGCTTAATGGACATTACTGTATTATCCGCATTGGTCACAGCTTGCCGTTTTGCGACATCCCCGACCATACGCTCACCGTTTTTGATCGCCAGAATCGAAGGGGTAGTACGTCCACCCTCTGCATTTGCAATGACAACCGGTTCTCCGCCTTCCATCACAGCAACGCAGGAGTTCGTGGTTCCTAAGTCAATTCCTATTACTTTACTCATAACTGATTTGCTCCTCCTTAGTTAAAGTTAAATCGATACTTTGACCATAGCAGGACGAATGACCTTGTCCTTTAGCAGGTATCCTTTTCTCATCTCATCAATTACGATGCCAGGGTCTGCGCTTTCGTGTTCCACTTGCAGAACAGCCTCATGAAAAATGGGATCAAACGGCTGACCGACTGGCTGCATAGGTGCCAGACCTTCTTGCTCGAGCACTGTTTGCAGCTGTCGAAACACCATGTCAATTCCTTTTTTTAAACTGTCCGCATCGGACGTTTCAGCGCCAAGCGCCAAATGGAAGTTATCCAAAACCGGCAGTAAATCAGTAACCAGTTTTGCAGCTGAATACTTGAGCAGATCCTCCCGCTCGATGCGTGAACGCCGTCTGAAATTATCAAAGTCAGCCTGAGCACGCAGTAAGCGGTTTTCAAGCTCCTGAACCTGGGACCTCAGCGCCGCAACCTGCTGCTCTGAATCAGCAGCATTCTCAGTCTCATCCGCATCCAGTGACTGATTACCACTGCCCTCTTCAGCGTCTGAATCGGTTTGCACCTGTGCTGGTTCAAACTTATCTGTATCGTTTACTTCCACACCTATCCCTCCTTCGAGGCTGTTTAACTTTATTTGACAACGCGGCTCACAGCCGCAGAGAAACCTTCGTTTAGATAATTCAAAATGCCGATCACGCGCGCATACTCCATTCGCGTAGGGCCTAATACGCCAATCGTCCAGGTCTTGCGTCCATCGATCGCATACGTTGCGGTGATCAGCGAACAATCCCGAACTTCAACCAGCTCATTTTCATGCCCGATCTGCACGCGCACGCCAGGTTTATCGGGTGGACTGAGCAAGTGGAACAACGTGTCGTGGTTCTCTAGCAAGTCGAGCACCGGACGCAGCTTTTCAACTGTTTGAAACTCCGGTTGATTTAAAATTTTGGTGGTTCCACCTAAGTACACACGTTCTTCGCCATCTGTTTTCACGATCTGGTTCAACAGCTGCATCGCACCAGAAAACTCATCCATATACCGGGTGAGTTCTCGTTGAACTTCCTGGAACAGTTCTGACTTCAGCCGGTGCATGTCCGTTCCCTTCAGCTTGTCGCTGAGAATACGGGCAAATTTCTGCACTTCTGCAGGGGAAATCTCGGGTGGAATGGAAATGACCCTGTTTTCAACGTGACCAGAATCAGTGACGATGAGGGCAACACCTGATGTTTCAGACAAAGGAATCACGTCAACATGCGCTAATTTCGCCGTTTCTGTGAGCGACCCCAATACGATCGAAGTATAATTGGTTAACGAAGACACAATTTGAGCAGTCTGTTGAACGACTTGCTCCATTTGATCCATTATTTGCAGGAAAATTTCCCGAACCGTTGCCACATCCGACCGAGTGATTCCAACTGGCATCATCAAATGATCGACATAGAACCGATATCCCTTCTCCGAAGGAATTCGGCCAGCAGAAGTATGGGGCTGTTCCAAATAACCCATTTCCTCAAGATCAGACATGACATTTCGAATAGTAGCAGGGGAAACTTGCATGGTGGATCGCTTGCTGACTGTTCGCGAACCCACTGGTTCGGCTGAACGAATATAATCATCCACCACCAGCCTTAAAATGGACTGTTCTCGTTCATTCAGCATTGTTTAACACCCCGCCCTATGAGTGTATTGTTAGCACTCTTATGCAACGAGTGCTAATTTGATACTTTGAAAATACCATTGCGCTAGGTTGTTGTCAACTCTCCAGAAACAGAAGAAATACTTCGTTGGCAATCGGCAAGGCCTCGTGTGACAACCGGATTCGTGACTTGTCCCAGCGGATCCAGCCGTTTTGGACAGCCTGGTTTAATTCACTGCCAAACCGGCTGTGCAGGTGCTTGCCGTGACGCTCAAGAAACCGCCGCTCCGTGATTCCTTCGACTAAACGAAGCCCGAGAATCATCGTATCTTCTTCCTGCTCCGCGGGAGCAATCGTCTCTTGATCCACGATCGGCCGCTGTCCGGTCGATGCACGTTTGATATAATCGGGCACTACCCGCTCCAGTTGATACCGAATGCCATTCACATAGCCATGCGCGCCGGCACCTGCAGCCATGTAAGGCTCATTGCGC
This sequence comes from Bacilli bacterium, assembly GCA_028287455.1. Classification (GTDB taxonomy): domain Bacteria; phylum Bacillota; class Bacilli; order Tumebacillales; family JAQBPP01; genus JAQBPP01. The sequence goes on from JAQBPP010000099.1 coordinate 11,127, forward strand.
CAGTAGACGAGATTATGGCGGCACTTGTGACCGGGCCTGGCAAAGTTTGAGATTTCATACATCTCATACCCCTTTTGCTGCAGGAATGTTTGTACGATCTCATACATATCTGCGTCTGTGTCTTCTGAAGGCAGGATGAGCTGGCCGCGATCATGCCAGGTGCCAAACGGTGTGCCTTCTTCTACTTTTAACGCATAGGTGGAAAGATGGTCAGGTTCCAGCTCGCACAGTTTCTGCAGAGAATCGGTCAGCATCTCCATCGACTGGCCGGGCAATCCGAACATTAAATCGAAATTAACTGACGGAAAACCGGCGGCGCGAGCGAGTCGATAGCTTTGATAAACCTGAGCTGCATCATGCAGGCGGCCCAGTTTCTTGAGCATCGCTTCATTCAATGTCTGCACGCCAAACGAAAGACGATTTACACCGCCCTCACGCATTACTTTAAGCTTATCTGCCGTCACCGTGCCAGGATTGGCCTCCATGGAGATTTCAACCGATGGGTCCAGGCGAAAATAGCGATGAATGCTGTCAAACAGCTGCTGCAAGAGAGCGGGCGGCAGCAGGCTCGGCGTTCCACCACCCAGAAACACCGTTTGCAATGGGAGAGTGTGCTCGTCTTGTGCCAGCTGTTCAAGTTCTTTGGATAAAGCATCGACATAGGCTGCCATAACATCCGAAGTTGAAACATAAGAATTAAAATCACAGTAATAACATTTACTCGCACAAAAAGGAATGTGGATATAAAGCGACGTTACAGGCAGCATGCGATCTATCCTCCTTTCGGGCAATCGAACACACATTGTCGCCTAACGTCTTTTGATTGGAACATATTCGGTGACAAACTCCGATTTTTAAGCTGGACTGAACAGTCATATAAGCGGCTGAAACAGACATTTATCTGACTGAAACAGACATTTTCTCCGAACGGCTTTTGCCTGCAACAGAGTGAGGAGAATATGTCTGTGTCAGCCTGCTTTTAGTCCGCCTTCAGTCCATCTTCAAAACAGCCATAAACGCTTCTTGCGGGAGTTCCACGGAACCCACTTGCTTCATCCGCTTCTTCCCTTCTTTTTGCTTCTCAAGCAATTTCCGCTTGCGGGAAATATCCCCGCCGTAACACTTGGCAAGCACATTTTTGCGCATGGCTTTAATCGTTTCCCGGGCAACCACTTTTACGCCGATGGCCGCCTGAATCGGGACTTCAAACTGCTGGCGCGGGATAATCTCTTTTAACTTCTCGCACAAAATGCGCCCGCGGTCATACGCTTTGTCCCGATGGACAATAAAAGATAAAGCGTCCACTTCTTCACCGTTAAGCAAGATATCGATTCTAACCAATTGGCTTTCCCGATACCCAATCAATTGATAGTCGAACGAAGCATAACCCTTCGTGCCGGATTTCAATCTGTCGAAGAAATCATAAACGATTTCTGTCAAAGGAAGCTCATAGATCAGTGTTACCCGGTTCTCATCAAGGTACTGCATATCGATGAATGTACCGCGTTTCTCCTGGCACAATTCCATAATGACGCCAACGTAGTCCTTCGGGACGATAATCGATGCTTTCACATAAGGCTCTTCAACGTGATCGATCCGTCCTACTTCAGGCATTTCACTTGGATTATCGATTACCACCAAATGACCGTCAGTAGTATACACTTGGTAAATCACAGAAGGTGCTGTAGTGATAAGCGTTAAGTTATACTCACGCTCTAGTCGCTCCTGAATGATTTCCATATGCAGCAGGCCAAGGAAGCCGCACCGAAAACCGAATCCCAGTGCATTGGATGTTTCCGGTTCATAGGATAAAGCGGCATCATTAAGCTCGAGTTTCTCTAAAGCTTCCCGCAGATTTTTATAATCCGCGGTATCTACCGGATACAGTCCACAGAACACCATCGGATTAATCTTTCGATAACCTGGTAAAGCAACTGAAGCAGCATGATGCGCTTCCGTAATAGTATCCCCGACCCGAGTGTCGCGCACGTTCTTGATGCCGCCAATCACAAAACCCACGTCCCCAACCAATAACTCCGGGACGCTCGTCATGCGCGGCCTAAACGCGCCTACTTCAATCACTTCAACTTCTGCACCTGTTGCCATCATTCTGATTTTCATGCCTGGATAAATCGATCCATTCATGACCCGGACGTAGACGATCACTCCCCGATACGGATCAAAATGGGAGTCGAAAATAAGTGCCTGCAGCGGCGCATCCGGGTCACCGGACGGCGCAGGCACCTTCTGGCAAACTTGTTCGAGGATTTCTTCGATGCCAATGCCTGCTTTAGCAGAGGCTAAAACCGCATCAGAAGCGTCCAGACCGATGATATCCTCAATCTCTGTTTTCACTCGCTCAGGCTCCGCAGAAGGCAGGTCAATTTTATTGATGACCGGCAGGATCTCCAGATTATTTTCAAGCGCCAAATACACGTTGGCCAGCGTCTGTGCTTCAATGCCTTGGGCAGCGTCTACTACCAACAAGGCACCCTCACAGGCGGCAAGCGAACGTGAGACTTCATAAGTAAAGTCTACATGCCCCGGTGTATCAATTAAATTCAGAATATATTCCTGGCCGTCTTTGGCTTGGTACTGCAAACGTACGGCCTGTAATTTAATAGTTATTCCACGTTCACGCTCCAAATCCATTTGGTCAAGCAGCTGCTCCTGCATGTCGCGGGATTGCACAGCGCCCGTAAATTCCAAGATCCGGTCTGCCAAAGTAGATTTGCCGTGGTCAATATGAGCAATAATGGAGAAATTGCGAATTCTGGATTGACGTTCTCTAGGATCCACTACTGGTCCCCCTAACAGTGCGCTGCACTAAATCCCTGCCGCTAAAGCGCTAACCTGTAGTATAACAAATATTCCTGGGAATCAGCAATGATTTACAGCTGATTTACAGCCGATGTAATTAGGTGGCCAATTTGAGTAATAACCGCTGCGGCAGCCAGACAAAGTTGATGTTCCAGAAATAGTGCCAGATGATCCGGATCGGTTGGCAAAACGGGGGAATCCCGTTTAGTCTTCGCCGCGCTGCTTGAGGGAGAGGACGAGCCTGATGAGGAGGACGAGTCACTTGTCACAGGCGGCAGCTGCACATGAACATTCGGATTCAGCCCGTGGATTGAAGGCTGAGCATACGTTGATTGCACAACAGGTAGAGTGGGAAACATGCCAAAAACAACTAACAGAATACACCCAATGGTTCCTGCCGTTTTAAATTTCCAGCTGCTGTCCACCCTGTGCAAACCCCTTTGGCCTCATTTGTTACTCTACATTTTGGTCAACATTTTCCAGATTCATGCAGAAAGTGCAGCCCTTATTGCAGGAAAATAGCTGCATCTTCAGCAGAAATGGCCTCATGCAGCGCCATATTTAAACCGCTCGCGACGATTTTGGCTACATCATCCACAAACGCGTCAATTTCCTTCGGTGTCACCATTAAATTGTTTCCAATCGGACTCAGAAGTTCATGAATCAACTGATGACGCTCTGTCGTATTAAATTGACCTAGGATTTGATTGCATCCATTGCCCGGCACCCGCTGCTCAAGCGTATCGAGCACCAGTTGAATACAATCATTTGCAATCGTAGAAGCATCGACGACTGTAGGAACTCCTATAGCAATCACTGGAACGCCAAGCGCTTCCTTTGTAAGGCCTTTGCGTTTATTTCCGACTCCAGAACCGGGGGTAATTCCAGTATCCGCCACCTGGATCGTGGTATTGACACGATCGAGTGATCGGGAAGCGAGCGCATCAATGGCGATCACTAAATCAGGTTTTACATGTTCCACAATCCCTCTGACAATCTCGGTCGTCTCAATTCCAGTTATACCCAGTACTCCTGGTGACACAGCAGATACCGGTCGATACCCTTCTTCCACCACATGAGGCAAATGTGTAAACAAGTGACGCGTGACAAAAATCTTATTGGCCACGAGCGGTCCTAAAGCATCAGGCGTGACGTTCCAATTGCCCAGCCCGATCACCAGGACAGTGTCGTTTTCCGACATCTTTAAATACTTTTGTAATTCCGCAGCAAATACTTCCGATACCCGCTGTTGCAAAACCGGGTCTTTATAACGCAAACCTGGAATTTCAAGCGTTAAGTAATTGCCCATGACTTTGCCGATCCTGCGTGAACCTTCTTGGGATTCGATCCTAAGCCAGGTCACTTTAATGCCTTCATCTTCATATTCCTCACTGCGAACGCCAGGTATCTGCTGGGATTCATCGCCCTGGCCCGCTAACTCCCGGGCTTCAACAGCTAAATCGGTCCGCACCGAATAAGTGGATAGATCGACTTGTTGTTTGGTTGGCTCTTTCGTTTGCTCAGTTATGTAGGGCTGCTGCAGGGGGTGATGGAAACGACTGTGGCTCATTTTCACAGAAAGCCCTCCCTATTTGCTGATAAACTCTTCTTCCCTATCTTGTGAAATGCTGTGGAAAAACATACATAGGCATTGATTTCCTTCACAGTACATGCTAAAATACGAAATGTTGCTTCAAAAAAAGACCGTTTATTTTTATCCACTGTAAGGAGGTGAACAGGATGCCGAATATTAAATCAGCTGTGAAACGAGTAGTCATTACACAAACTCGCACGCTTCGAAATGCGGCCGCAAAATCCGCCCTTCGTACAGCTATTAAGAAATTTGAAACAGCAGTCGTTACAAACGATGTTGAAAATGCAGGCTCCCTGTTGCGTCAAGCGACTCGTACAATCGACAAGGCTGTGACCAAAGGGCTCATTCATAGCAATGCAGCTTCTCGCAGGAAGTCCAGACTTACGAAGAAATACAATAAACTGATTTCCGCATAAGCCGGTGCCAGTTTACCATACGGGAAGAACATGGGACGATTTCGCAAGTGGAAATCGTCTTTTTAGTTTCAGTAGAATCAAAGCGACAAATGGGGTATTTGCGTTTCTGCACGCTGCTATGTACACAGCACTCGCAGTGGAAGCAAACACCCCGGTGTGGCGGAGTTACCGCTGCCTGTTCAGTTGTTCTTTCGCTAACTGGACGAGCCGTTCGACCATCGACCCCTGCGCATCTGATGCTTTAACCGCAGCGGGCATGCCTGGAGTTGCTTTTGCTGTTGCCTGCCCCTCCGACTGCGGACGATGCGCTGAAGGCTGTTTCAGCACATCAATCATCACTCGATCTAGCGCCTCTCTCGCTTCAGGTACCAAAAGTTTGCGTTTGCGAGCCAAAGTCCCCACCTCCTAACGATAGGTTGCCCTATACGGCGTCATCTCATCGAAACTGGATGATAACCACAAGATAAAGTCGATAATGGCTTCCTGTTCGTGGATCTGACCAGTCTTGAGTTGGTGGTCAATTTTAGTCAGCTGAATGAGGATTTTTTCCAACGTGGTGATTTCGTATGCTTTGGCCTGCTCGATTGCCAATTTGCAAACATAGGGATGGATTCCCGCCGCTTCTGCAATTTGACCGCTTGAATAACCGCGCTGCAATTTTGTTTTAACCTGCAGCACGATGCGATACTGCCGGGCTAGCAGAAAAACAAGATACACTGCAGACTCCTTCGCTTTTTGCAATTCCCTTACACTCGTCAAAGCCTGGTCGATCTTCAAGCGCACAACATCATCTACAAACACAAACGCAGTATGCTGACGGGTGCGGCTGGCTACTAAATCCACTAGAGATTCATCCACCCGTTGACTGTTTCCACCTGCAGAGGGTGAGCTCTGCCCGGTCAAATCAGATGCCAGATACATGGCTAACTTCTCAAGCTCGCTATCGAGGGAGCGCAAATCACCGCCCACCGATAACAGCAGGCGGTCGATTGCCGCTTGCTCAAGCTGAAGTCCGCGCTGCTGAGCCCGGCTTTTCACCCACTGCTTGCTTTCTCCTTCTTTTAGAGTGGGGAATACATACACCTGTGCTTTTTGTTTTAAAAGTTTGACTACTTTTTTACGTTCGTCCAACTTGTCGCTTTTAACGACTAAAAAAAGCACTGTAAACGGGCTTGGATCGTCCAAATAGGTTTCCAGCTCAGAAATCGCCGGGTCAGCTTTGCCTTTTGCAGTCAGAAACAAACAATCGCTCATTATGATGGCCTTGCGTTCAGAAAAAAACGGGAAGGTCATCGCCTCCCCCACGATCTGCGAGATCTGCGTATCTTCGCTCTCAAATCGGATCACACTCATTGGATCATCGCAAGCAGCGTGTCGGGTAATTCCGTGCAACGCTTCCTCTAACAAAAATTCTTCTGCTCCATAAAGTAAATAAACGGGAGAAAGCCCATTGGGTTGTTTGGCCAATTCCTTCCGCCAGGTATCAGGTGCGGCCAGAGGAACCCCTCCATTCGTATGCGTTATCGCGTGAATTGTCCCCGCTTGTCGGCGAGCAGTCGAAAGCCGCCCAGGTTGAACAGGTACTTCGCTTTTGACGCCTCTTTTAACAAATTCGCGGGAACCCCTCTAGTCTTGATTCCTTTTACATTTCCCACACCCACTTCTGATCCCAAGGAAGCCAGCGTGCCCATATAATGAAAAACAAATGGTTTTAATGGATGATCAGAGAGAACTAGACCCGTAATATTCTTGGCGCAATGCTCGCCCATTTGCTGCGCGAGCTGCGCAGTTGGCGGATAAGGTTTTCCGTCAGCTCCCAAGAGACAGGCACTGTCTCCTAAGACAAACACGTTATCAAAACCCTCTGCCTGGAAATACTCGTTAACCTTCGCTCGTCCACGCGGATCGCAGGTAAAACCAGCTGCTGCCACCAACGGGTTCGCACGTACACCGCCTGTCCAGATAATCGTACTAGCTTCGACTTTTTCACCGCTGGCAAGCTCTACTTCCCCCGGGTTTACACGGACAATTTTCTCGGAAGTCCTGAGCTGAACCCCTTTTTTCGTCAACACATCGCGAGCCTGCTCTTGCAATGCGGCGTCGAGCATTGGGAGAATCATCGGTGCGGCTTCCAGATTAATAATGTCAACTTCCTCCAGGATGTGATAATTAGAACGGAGCTGAGGAATCCACTCGGACAATTCCCCGCAAAGTTCAATACCAGTTAAACCTGCTCCGCCGACTACAATTTTCAGATGAGCTGGATTGTGATCTTCTTTGTAAAGCTTGATCTGATCTTCAATGTGCTTGCGGATCGTTTTGGCACTTTCTAAACTGCGCAGCAGCAAGCTGTTTTCAGCTAAACCAGCAATACCGAAATACTCTGGAGCATTTCCAAGCGCAACGACCAGCAGATCATAGAGGATCTCACCTGATTTTGAGACGACTTTATTGTCGTGTGGTCGAATCTCCACTACTTCTTCCTTGCTGAATGTGGATGTAGGAGAATCTAACAGATAAGTAATATCTACCGAATAATCGTCAAAGTCATTTCGACCGCCCGCAGGTTCATGCAATATAGTAGTGAAGTAGTGATAAGAATGCTTGTTGATCAACGTAAACGGCATATGTCGTTTCTGTAGGTTCACTGCACAAATCATGCCAGCATAACCCGCACCCAAAATAACTATCTTCTTCAACCTGATCACTCCTGACTGGTGTTACAGCACTTGGTGCATTGAAAGTGGGACATCCTGACAGATTCTAGTATATCTTAAAACATGCCACTGATGGCTGAATTTTATGTATAACCCGTATGCTTCTTTTGATGAACAAAAAGAGACAGTGCGATGCAGCGGCCGACTGACCGCGAGGCGCACTGCCTTCTGTTTATTGTACTGAGAAAAACGATCAGTAAGTCCAATTCAGTTTTTTCACTGGAGCCCATGCGCCATTTCCGGATGAATGCTCTGAAGCAGGCTGATTGCTCATGACTACAGGAGTTAAAACTAAAGAAAGAGACACAAATACAGCACAGATGGTTTTCAAAATCTTCTACCCCCTCGGTCATCTGTTAGGATTTACCAAAGGAAAACCAATTATACATTATAACGTAATCGCTAACTTTTGCCTTCCCATTCCA
>JAQBPP010000039.1 GCA_028287455.1 Bacilli bacterium
ACGGGCATGTACTCTATAGCTAAGTTCAAATCTCTTGCTCAGGAGTTGGATGCAGATGGCTCGTATTCTCATCGTGGACGATGCGCCTTTTATGCGCAATATGATTAAAACGATCCTTTTGCAAAATGATCATACAGTTGCAGGAGAAGCTTCTAACGGCGCCGAGGCGGTAGATCTTTATCAGGAATTGATGCCTGATCTTGTGACGATGGACATTACGATGCCGGTGCTGGACGGAATTGAAGCGATCGAGCGCATCATTGCTGGCCACCCTGCAGCCAAAATTATTGTCTGTTCTACTGTCGGCCAACAAGTGTTGGTGCGGCGTGCAATGGAAGCTGGCGCGCGCGACTTTATCGTCAAGCCGTTTGACGAACTCAGCGTGATTAACGCCATTCGCAAAAACGTCTAGGATTTGCACCTTATACCTTGTGAAATTGCGATTCCCACTGCTCTTTTGATAGTAAAACTTCCCTTGGCTTTGACCCTTCAAACTGCCCCACAATACCTTGATCCTGCATTTGATCAATTAAACGAGCGGCTCTGGAATAGCCGATCTTTAATCTCCGCTGCAGGAGCGATACTGACGCTTGCTCATGATCCACTACCAGTTTTACCGCTTCCCAAAACAGAGTATCCAATTCTTCCTCCGGTTTCATTGCTGAATCAGGCGGAACAGACAGATCCAGTGTATAGGCAGTAGTATTTGAGGTTTGATCCTTCGCATAACTTACCATACGTTCCACCTCACCATCTGATAAAAAAGCGCCTTGAATCCGAATCGGTTTCGATTCGCCGATCGGCATATACAGCATATCTCCCCGGCCGAGCAGTTTCTCAGCGCCAGCACCATCAAGAATGGTGCGGCTGTCCACCTGAGAAGAAACGGCAAACGCGATGCGAGAAGGGATATTCGCTTTAATCACTCCCGTAATTACGTCTACAGAAGGCCGCTGCGTGGCAATGATCAAATGGATGCCTGCGGCTCTAGCCATCTGCGCCAATCGGCAGATCGCATCTTCCACATCCCCTGGAGCGACCATCATTAAATCGGCCAGCTCGTCAATAATCACCACAATGAGCGGCAGCAAAGGTTTTTGCTGCTCAGCCATCAGCAGATTGTAGCCTTCCATATTCCGCGCGCCCTGTTTGGAAAAGAGCTCGTAGCGCAGTTCCATCTCAGTGACAACCTTTTTCAGCGCGTATGCTGCACGTCTGGGATCTGTGACTACTGGCGCCATCAAATGTGGAATGCCATTATACACATTCAGCTCGACCATTTTGGGGTCGATCATGATGAATTTCACTTCGTGCGGCTTAGCTTTCACCAAAATCGATACTATGATTCCATTGATACAGACCGATTTCCCTGACCCTGTTGCCCCAGCAACTAGTATATGAGGCATTTTCGCCAGATTGCCGACAATCGGTTTTCCAGAGATGTCCCGTCCGAGGGCCACAGACAATTTGGAAGCGGAGTCACGAAACTCCGGGGATTCCAGCACTTCCCTTAGCGTTACAATCGCAATTTCTGCATTTGGAACTTCGATCCCCACAGCTGACTTGCCAGGAATCGGTGCCTCAATTCTGATATCCTTCGCTGCCATCGATAAAGCGATATCATCTGACAGCCTAGTGATGCTGGACACTTTCACCCCTACTGCAGGTGATAATTCATAGCGGGTAACTGTAGGTCCACGGTACACATCGGTGACTTTGACCTGTACGCCGAAACTTTCAAGTGTTGCCTCGAGCTTCCGCGCTTTGCCTTCGATGTCGCCCCGGTCTTTGCCTTGTCGTATCGTTTTAGGTGCATCGAGCAATGATAAAGAAGGCAGTACATATAAAGGGGGTTCCAACTGAGCAGGTAGAGCCGCAAATGGAAATTCCTCACCTTCGTAGGCGTTGGCAGACTCTGCCACCGGGAATTTCACCACAACGCCTGAGTGGCTAGCTGCTAGTTGAATCGCCCCTTCTTGAACCGCTGGAGGCGTTTGAACCAGTTCGGAAAAATCACGGATGGTTAAAGGTTTCACATTGGGAAAGACTGGTTCGTCCAGCAGCTGGTCGGCGGTTGCATCAGACGCCTTGGCATGTCCAGCACCCGAAGCATCTTGTCCTTGCATTTGTACTGTGCTGCCTTCCACGCTGTGCGTACGAGTTGATTTGTGTTGAGGCGCGTTCACGTGCGGCTTGTTGCCGGGCGCTTGTCTGATGGCAGCGAAGCCGTCTCTGATCTCCCGGAAACGACTGTACAAAAATGAACTCACTATGTCCCATATCGTGGCAAAAGAGACTCCGGTGACCAGAATTCCGCCGATCACAAGCAGCGTGATGAAAAAGAACAACGTTCCTCCAATATCAAACAATGAATCAAATAAAGTAAAAACGCCTACTCCAATTAAGCCGCCAGCCGGAAGATTCGCATCTGGTATGTTGCTGGTGGACGGCGCATTCCCTGCCAGTGCGGCGTATAAATTTTGCTCACGAACCCAGGTGCCCTGCAGCAGTGAGCTTTCCTGATGACTCTGGCCAACGTGAATCGCCTGATACAGATTTAGCGTACTCCATCCTAACGTTACCGCCCATAAAATGAGAATCCCCTTAGTCCGCCTGCCAAACGGTGGCAAGAATTGTTTGACCATTAAGTAAGCTGCAATGTATATGATAAAGAGGCTGATGGAGATATAGTAATTTCCTGCCAGCAGAATGAACAAATAATTAATGCCTTCGCCAACCGGGCCCAATCGCGCAATTGCCAAGACAGTCAAAGTCAGCACCACAAGGCCGGATATTTCGACTTTAATCCAGCTATTGGCTTGTTGTTTTTTTGTTTTCCTTCTGGCTTTTACTCTTCTCATAGACGTGCCCCCGCAACTCGAATAACTGTATGTTAATTATTCGAGTTTTACCCGAGGATTCCCTGCCTAACACTGCTATTTCTTCGACAACTCCACTAATGAACCAGGCGCCATCTCTGGATTGAGGTAGTCCTGTGGATTCGGCGACAACAGCCTCACAATCCGGAAGCAGCCGGCCTGCTGCGCAGGCTCCACCACCATTGCGACGCCACCTACTTCAGTTTCAATCCAGTTGTATTGCACTTTGTCCATTCCTTCGAAGATCAACTCTTCAGGAACTACCGACCAATGAAGCATAGAGGACACCTCTCCTTCCTGTGGTGGATGAATGACTGCTCAATGACTGCTTACTGGACCATGCCACGATTGCCGCGCTGCTTGCGATAGTCCTCTATTAATTCATTGAGTGTTCCAATCGCCTGACCTACTCCGCCTACATCATTAATCAGACCATGTTTGACCGCGTCTGTTCCAACGACAGTAGTTCCAATATCGCGGGCCAATTCTCCGGTTGTCAGCATTAATTCACGGAATTTATGTTCAGTTATGGACGAATGTGCGGTGACAAATCGAATCACCCGCTCCTGCATTTTCTCCAAATACTCAAAAGACTGCGGCACACCAATTACTAATCCGGTTAAACGAATTGGATGAATGGTCATCGTAGCCGTTTCTGCAATATAGGAATAATTAGAGCTCACTGCAATCGGAACGCCAATCGAGTGTCCTCCACCTAACACCAACGTCACACTGGGTTTCGATAAAGAGGCAATCATTTCAGCGATGGCAAGTCCCGCTTCGACATCTCCGCCTACAGTGTTTAAAACAATCAGCACACCCTCGATTTTGTCATTCTGTTCGGCCGCAATTAACTGCGGAATGACATGTTCATATTTGGTGGTCTTGTTCTGCGGCGGAAGAACGATATAACCTTCTATTTGCCCAATTACGGTGATACAGTAAATATTGGATTCCCCGACTGAGGTATTGTTCGCTGTCCCGAGTGACTCAATCGCTTGCATGGGGGCAGTTTTTGACTCTTCTTGTATCGGTTCCGGCGCTGTTTCAGACGAAGCCTGCTCCTGTCTCATTTGACCAATCATTTTTACAGGACGACGCTTTCGATAAGTTGTCTGGCTCACACGATAGCTCCTCTCCATCATAGTTCTGGGTACATACCGCTAGTGTGTACAGTTCCAAGAGAAAACTTACATCCAAACCAGAAAAAACCGTTTGGCAGACAGCGGAATCCTGCCATGCAAACGGTTTTTTGTGTCAAGTGCGAAGACGGCTAGCGTCCCTGTGTTAATGAATTTTTTAAACTTCCATAATGATCGGCAAGATCATTGGACGCCGTCTGGTTTGTTCAAACAGGAAACGCCCTAATGCATCACGCACACCTGTTTTTAAAGAAGACCATTCGTTGACATTATCCTCAACCAACCTGGATATCGTATTCATTACGATTTTATTAGCCTCTTCCAGCAATGCTTCCGACTCCCGCACATAAACAAAGCCGCGTGAAATGATATCGGGTCCGGAAACCACTCCATCTTCTTTGGAAATCGTGACGACAACGATCAGGATTCCGTCCTGTGACAGCAATTTGCGGTCGCGCAAGACAATGTTGCCCACATCGCCAACACCCAAACCATCGATTAGAACAGATCCGGATGGCACTTTGGGGCCTAAGCGAGCAACGCCTCCTTGAAACTCGAGCGTATCCCCGATGTCGACGATAAAAATACTGTCGCGGGGCACTCCGCAAGACTCAGCCAACTCGGAATGACGCTTCTGCATGCGATATTCGCCATGTACTGGAATGAAATATTTCGGACGAGTGAGGCTAATCATCCACTTCAGTTCTTCTTGACTGGCATGACCTGACACGTGAACGCCGCTGATCGAGTGATAAATGACTTTGGCCCCAATGCGAAAAAGATGGTCAATCGTTTTAGAGATCGACTTCTCATTGCCGGGAATCGGCGACGATGCGATGATTACAGTATCCCCGGGCAGAATTTCTGCCTTCCGGTGCGTATTGCGCGCCATCCGCGTCAGTGCGGACATGGGCTCGCCTTGTGAACCAGTGGTTAGCATCACTGCTTTATTTGCAGCAATCTTGTTTAATTCTTCCGGTTCGACCAGCGTCCCTTTATCCACGTGCAAATAGCCTAATTCCATGGCCACATTAATGTTATTGACCATGCTGCGGCCGACGATAGCTACTTTGCGTTTATAACGCTCGGCCGATTCAAACACTTGTTGAATGCGGTGAATATTCGATGCAAACGTTGCGAGTATAATCCGTCCTTCAGCCTGGTGAAATACATCATCAATCGTTGCACCCACACTGCGCTCTGACATTGTGTATCCTGGACGCTCAGCATTGGTGCTATCGGACAAAAGCGCCAATACTCCTTTATGGCCCAGTTCTGCCAAACGATATAAATCAGCGTATCGTCCATCGACAGGAGTATGATCAAACTTGAAATCTCCCGTGTGTACGATCACGCCTTCCGGTGTGTCGATTGCAAATCCAACTGTATCCGGGATGCTATGGTTATTGTAAAAAACTGATACTGATAACTCACCGATGTTGATCACCGATTCGTTTGTAATCACATTGAGAACCACAGATTCTAATATTCCGTGCTCACGAAGCTTGCCTTCGACCAAACCCAGCGTTAAGCGCGTGCCATAAACAGGCACATCCAGATGTTTCAGAAAATAAGGCAATCCTCCGATATGATCTTCATGCCCATGGGTCAAAAACAACGCCCGTACCTTAGACTTGTTTTCAATTAAGTAAGAGATGTCCGAAATGACGATATCAATTCCCAACATTTCTTCCTCAGGGAATTTTAAGCCAGCGTCAATGACGATGATGTCATTGCCGTAACAATAGGCAGTCATATTCTTGCCGATCTCGCCTACTCCGCCCAATGGGATAATCGACAATTTGTTGATAGACTTGCTCAAATTTGCACCTCCAACTATTAGATTTGTCCGATGTCCTAGTTCGTGTTCCCCATAACCCGCACCAGTCACTTATAGAAGATTATACATCATTTACAAAGTGGAATTCAACTTGTTCCACTAGTATGTACGACAAAAGGCGAGTCAACACAGGCTCGCCTTCGTGAATTAAAACCGTTATTCCATTACCTCCCGAATCATACGAACGAGTCGATTCACGGCATCTGCATCCGGTTCGATCAAAGGCAGCCGCAGCGGCCCGCATGGAATGCCAAGCTTTGTCAAACACGATTTGATAAGCGTTGGGCTCGGATATCCGGGTGCAAACATTCCATCCAAAACAGGCAGTATTGACCGGTTGATCTCACTTGCCCGCTTGACATCACCTGCTAAATAGGATGAAATGATGCCGCTCATTTGTGGTCCGACTACATGGGAAGTGACCGATACAGCCCCTGCGCCGCCGATGCTGAGTGTAGGCAGAAGCATCATGTCTTCCCCGGTATATACATAAAAGTCACTGGGCGATGCGGTCACCAGGTTTATCAGTTGAGCAGCTGTACCCGCTTCTTTGGACGCTGCGATATTTGGCAGTTCGGATAACCGCAGCTGTGTTTGAGGCTCCAGATTGACTCCTGTGCGTGCGGGCACATTGTACAGCATACAGGGCAAGCGAGTTTCCGCGGCAATCGCTTTGAAATGCTGGTACATGCCTTCCTGGGAGGGACGATTGTAATACGGCGTCACCAGGAGCAAACCATCGACTCCGCATTGCTGCGCCGCAAGCGACAACGACAGCGAAGATTTTGTATCATTTGAGCCGGTACCTGCAATTACTTTGGCCCTGCTGCCTGCAGCCCTTTTCACAAACCTGAATAACGAAATCTTCTCATCATGAGAAAGGGTTGGAGACTCACCTGTAGTCCCCGCAACTACCAATGATTCGGTACCTGTGCTTAAAAGATGTTCAATTAGCGCTTCGGTTCGACTCCAATCTATTGCCAAGCCATCATCTGTAAATGGGGTCACCATTGCAGTGACCAATCGTCCAAACAACAAAATCTCCACCCGCCCTGACACCTGTGTGAGATAGTCTAAACACAGAATTTAGAATGCAACGCTCTTACTGCAGTTATCATATCCTTTTCCTCGACAAGACACCAGATGGTTGTATGCGAATCTGCACTTTGTAAGATGTCGATACTATGAGCTTCCAAGGCCTCCACAATTTGCGCCATGACGCCGGGAACACCAGCAATGCCGGCTCCTACCGCAGCCACTTTGGCGCAATTGCGCCTAACAGCAGGCTCAAACCCCTGCTGCTGCAAGTGCGCGATTGCTTTCTCCACATCCAAATTCGACACTGTAAATGCAACTCCTTGTGGAGTAACTGAGATAAAATCAACAGAAATGTGATGATCCGCAATCGTTTGGAACACCTTAAGCGCCGCTTTGGTCCCGTCTATGTTTATTCGCAGTTGGGTAATGTTTGTCGTCTGCGTAATTCCGGTCACCAAGCGATCATTCGTGCGCTTCTCCATGAACTGCGCATAGCTGCTGCTCGTGACCAGAGTTCCTTCATCCTTGGACATGGTGGAACGAACGCGAATCGGTATATTTTTTTGCATGGCGATTTCGACCGCCCGCGGATGGATCACCTGCGCGCCTTGATAAGCCAAATTGCAGATCTCCGTATAGCTGACCGTTTTTAAGCGGCTGGCATCTGCAACAATGTGCGGATCAGCTGTCATAATTCCTTCAACATCGGTGAAGATATGGACAATTTCCGCGTCCAATTCAACACCTAGCGCAGTAGCAGTTGTATCGCTTCCGCCTCTGCCAAGCGTCGTAATTTCGCCTTGGTCAGTGATCCCTTGGAACCCGGTAACAATGACGACCCTGCCCTGTTTTAGCTCCTCTAAAATTCGGGTAGGGTCGATGTTTAAAATTCTGGCACTGGAAAATTGCCTGGATGTAACTATTCCCGCTTGACCGCCCGTTAGCACGATCGTGTCGATTCCTTGGGCGCGCAGCATTGATGATAAAGTTACGGCAGAAATGATTTCTCCACAGGAAAGCAGTAAATCAAGGTCTCGCAGGTCTGCAGATTCTCTGGCTTCCAAGAGTTCGATTAGAGTGTCAGTGGCGTATGGATCTCCTTTGCGACCCATCGCGGATACGACTACAACAAGCGAATAACCTTGCTGCCGTGCATCGAGGATATGACCCATTGCCTGTGCACGGCTTTCCGCAGTAGCAAGTGATGTACCCCCAAACTTTTGAACCAGAATGCGCATCTTGCTCCCTCTTATCTGGTTTTCACCATATATTCGGCAATTTGTACCGCATTCCAGGCAGCACCTTTTAAAACATTATCCGATACTACCCAGAGGTTTAAAGCATTCGGATTAAACAAATCGCGTCGAATTCGCCCGACAAACACTTCATTGCGACCGGCAGCATCTTGTGCCAGCGGATAAAGCTGCTGTTGTGGATCGTCGACTACGACGATCCCTGGCGCTTGTTCCAGCAGCTGCCTTACTTCCTGCAGATCGAAGGGACGGTTAAACTCGACATACACCGATTCCGAGTGACCGTAGACAACCGGTACCCGTACACAGGTAGCGTTAACCTGAATCGATTCGTCTTCCAGTATTTTTCTGGTTTCGTTCACCATTTTAACTTCTTCCTTGGTAAAGCCGTTCTCCTCAAACACATCAATCTGAGGAATCACATTAAAAGCGAGCGGATAATGCTTGGGCAGAGATTTCACCGGCAGAATATTCGTATCCGGTTGTTCGCCGCCCAGCATTTGTCTGGTTTGAGTCAATAATTCATCGATCGCCGACTGACCCGCTCCAGAAGCCGCTTGATACGTGGAGACAATCAATCGCTCGATGCCAAAAACGTCATGAAGCGGCTTCAGTGCTACTACCATTTGGATGGTGGAACAATTTGGATTCGCAATGATCCCCCGGTGCGTGGAAATTTTGTGCGGGTTCACTTCAGGAACCACCAAGGGTACGTCCGGCAGCATGCGAAATGCATTGGTGTTGTCGATGACCACTGCTCCCTGCTCCACTGCGGCAGGAGCTAGCTGCTCCGACACAGATCCTCCGGCGGAAAACAAGGCAAAATCAATTCCGGAGAACGCCTCAGGAGCAGCTTCCTGGATTGGTATTTGTTTGCCATTAAAAGTAACCAATTGTCCAACAGATCTATGAGAAGCCAGCGGCCGGAGTTCATGGACAGGAAATTGCCTCGACTCGAGTGTTTGGATGATTTTTTGACCGACAGCACCTGTGGCGCCTACTACTGCAACGTTGTATGAGGATTTCTTTTCCATGAGAATAACTCCTAACCCTACTTCGCGTTATCGCGGTATTTTTCTATTAATACTGGTTGAATCTGCTTCTTCTCCAATGCTTGCTCGATGGTGGGAATAATCCAGTTCATGCGCGCGACTAAAGAATTCATCTTCGCGACAGGGTCATCCTGACCAAATGGCACCATAAAAATGTTCTTGGTGGCCATTAACCTGGCCAAGTTCTGCATGTTCAGTCCTAATCCGTCGTTGGTGGAGATGGCGATCACCACAGGACGATCATTTCGCAAAGTGGCTTTGGCTGCCATCAGCACCGGCGAATCGGTCATCGCATTGGCAAAACGAGAAAGTGTATTTCCAGTGCAGGGCGCGATTGCAACCGCATCAAAACGCTTGGAGGGTCCAAGCGGTTCAGCCTCGACAATCGATTGGATCACCGGTCGCCCCGTAATAGTCGCAAGCTCTGCCAGCCACTCATCCGCTTCTGCAAATCGGGTGCTTGTTGAGACAACCGTACCAGAAACAATGCAAGTTACATCGGTTCCCATCTGAACCAACTGCTCGATCACCGGCCGAACGTCAGCGTAAGTACAATGCGAACCTGTCAGTGCAAATCCGATTGACTTCCCAGCTAATTTCATTTCGTTAGTCCTCCGCATCCGGCAGGTCTTCCACCAGCCGCACAATCGTGTCGGCTAATATTTGACCTGCTGTTCTTGGCGCAACGATCCCTGGCAGGCTGGGCGCAAGCAATGCTTTGATTCCTAATTCTTCCGCACTAAAATAATCTACTCCCCCTGGACTGGAAGCAATATCGATAATGACCGTGTGTATTGACAGTTGCTCAAGCTGCTGACGGGTTAACAAGACCGTGGGTACTGTATTAAACACTATATCCATCTTTGGCAGCACCAAAGATAAGTCAGAAAAAGGAAACTCAGATAATCCCATTTCACGGATGCGCGCCAGATCAGCTGCCTTGCGCGCGCCGGCAAATACTCTGGCACCCATGCCATGCAGTGTTCGGGCAAGCGTAGTCCCGCAGCGACCAAACCCAAGCACCGCACAATTCGATCCGTGGATCGTGATTGGAGTGTTTTCCATTGCCATTTGAATCGCACCTTCAGCTGATGGAATTGAATTGAGAATCGCAACCTCATCCAGATCCATCAGTGAAATCACTCTCCACTGACAGTTCTCAGCCAATTGCTTCAAATAGGGCTTGGAAATACCTGTAAACACCAAACATCCTCGCGGTATGCGCGCCCAAAACGAATCCGGCAAAACAATAGGCCCCGGCTGAAATTTGGTTAAAACCTGGCCTCCTGATTCGACGCCCGTTACAGGCAGCACCATGACGTCAAGCTGCTCCCATGCGCTGCACTGTTCATCGACCAGCGAAAATCCGGAAATCGAACGCTTCAAGCCGTTAAAACCATATCCAATTACTTCCGCCCCAAGTGCTGCAACCTTCTCAATGACCTCCAGTTGCCGAGCGTCTCCGCCAATAAAAGCGACTTTTTTATCCACCCACACACTGGTTGCCCCTTTCACCACATTGTACGCAAAACTCAATAATTTTCAAGAGAATTCTTCAATCATTGATTGTAACCCGCAACGTGCCCTGCCAGGTGGTTTGCGTAAAGTATAGTATGTATTCGCCTATCTGTTGGTGACATCGGAAGACCCCTGTGAGGTATGACCACACGAGAGCAGCTATAGACAGCAACGAATCACACTTCTTTAGCTTCATTTATTCCGCCCAGGACTTCACTTCATGCCAGGATCGGCCGCCGTCAGCAGTAAACATCAAACGATAACGATTGTTATCCCACAGCAGCGCATAGCCATGTTGATCATCGATCAAACTCATGGAACGCGCTTCTTTTGATTCCGGTTGAGTGAGGTTCGTAAAAGGTGTCCAATTTTGCCCGCCATCAGTCGTGTAATAAGAAAACCCGCGCGATTCCCACAACCAACCGCGCCCATTTGCGAGGAAATCAATCCCCGCCGGATATCCACTGACCGACAATCCATTGCTGCTGCCACCAGCCGGGTTCACGTTTGCTCTTATGGTCCAGGTTTTCCCGCCGTCTGTAGACGAAACTATTCTCTTGCCCATTTGCCCGGCTCCGGGCTGACCAGTACAAAGTGACCAGATTTGGGATGGTGATGACGCAGAGTGATTCACAAATGTGTCAGTTCCACATGCCGCTTGGGCAAAAGAGGGCTGTTGATAAGCTTGCTCCTCCCACGTTTGACCGTTATTGCTTGTTACAAGCTGTGACGACGGAGTGCTCCAATTGATGCCTACCAGCACCTTCGCGCTTGTGCCCCCAGTTACTACCACTCGGCTAAACGGAGTCTTGTACACATACACATTCGTCCAGTTTTGACCGCCATCAGTCGTTTTCCAAATCGATCCCTGACCATTAGTTGAAGAAACCAGCAGCCCTTGCTGCGTATTCCAAAACGCAATCGATACTGGTGAAGTTGC
>JAQBPP010000052.1 GCA_028287455.1 Bacilli bacterium
CACGCCGCCAGCGTTCGTCCTGAGCCAGGATCAAACTCTCAAATCAAGTTCACCTGACTCTTCTTACACGATTCAGTTTTCAAAGAGCGACATTTGTTACTATAACATATTTAGTCTGACCGTGACAAGAGGTTAAATCTGTTATTGATCAATGCTCATTTAAAACTGAACTGATCTTACCAGATGACCAACTGCCGTTGACTTTGTTGCCGAATGTCATTCGCGGCGACAGGACATAATATATCATGTCCGCAGTGTAAATCTCAATCGCTCTATTAAAACAAAATGAAACGAATTGTGAATAGAAGCCTGTTTGTATCCCACAGACTCTTGAATACGAATTGTTTCACCGACATTCTGAGTCTTTACTTACGATAATAGCGCCACACCACTACCGGATTATCAATCACAGCTGTATCGTCATGCAAAATGTTTTGCAGCGAAGTCCGATCGTTCTGTCCGCCGTTGTTTTTGATCAACTGTTGAAGTGAAAACAGCGGTGAACCAAACCACCACGGCTTGTAACAGATGTAACCGGCAGCGCCATTTATTGAACCGTCCTTCGTCATGAAATCGGGAATGTTGTACACATACGCAAACTTGGCCCAGAACAGCATTGCAATGAAAAATACAACCCCGAGTACGGCTGCTGCAAGACGATTCGCTTGCCTTGCAACGCGTTGTGCGACAGTCAATGAGGCAGGCTGAGTCTCCATCACCTGTACAGCGACAATGTCACCCGGTTCAGACCGCGGCATCGCCTTCGCCTTATTCACAAGGCGTTTTTTTCGTCCATGCTTCTCACTTCTTGGTGGAAGAGTGGACGTTTTTGCACGACTGCCTCCTGTTAACAAAGCCAATTCTTCTATTGTTAAAGACACAGTTGGACGTTGTATGGGGGTAGGTTGTACTTCACCAGTTTGCTCATTCGTCATGCGCCATGCGCCCTCTCTAACGATACGAATTTATTGAAGTTCTTCAAAAAGACCAGTTCCACTTTGCCCGTTGGTCCATTACGCTGCTTTGCAATGATAATTTCAATAATGTTCTTTTTCTCCGACTCTGGATCATAATAATCATCCCTATATAGGAAAGCAACGATATCCGCATCTTGTTCAATCGATCCAGATTCACGGATATCAGACATCATCGGCCGCTTATCTTGTCTTTGTTCAACCGATCGCGACAGCTGAGACAATGCAATCACAGGTACATTTAACTCACGTGCAATTTGCTTTAATGTACGGGAAATTTCAGATACTTCCTGCTGCCGATTGTCCCCCCTGGTGCTGCGGCCTTGAATCAGCTGCAAATAGTCAACTAGCACCATTCCGACGCCTCTCTCCGCTTGCAATCTGCGCAGTTTGGAGCGGATTTCCCCGACCGTTATTCCCGGTGTATCGTCAATATAAATAGGCGCTTCCGACAAAGTTGCTATTGCCATCGTCAGCTTAGGCCAATCTGCCTCATCTAAAGCTCCAGTGCGCATTTTACCTGCGTCAATATTGGCTTCAGCTGAAAGTATCCGATTGACCAACTGCTCTTTGGACATCTCCAGCGAAAAAATCGCCACTGGTTGGTTCGCACGCACCGCTACGTTTTGCGCGATATTCAAAGCAAACGCGGTTTTACCCACAGAAGGACGGGCTGCGACGATAATCAAATCGGATTTTTGAAATCCACTGGTCATTTTGTCTAAATCCGGGTATCCTGACGGAATGCCAGTGATGCCGCCTTTTTGATTGTAAAGAAATTCGATTCGCTCAAACGACGACATCAAGATATCTTTGATCGGAGTGAAACCCCGCGTTAATTTGGATTGGGTCAGCTCATAAATTTGTTGTTCAGCATGATCAAGCAGTTCCGTAATTTCACCAGTGCCAGAATAGCCGGTCGCTGCAATTTCGGTTGCCACATTAATCAAGCGACGCAGCACCGATTTCTCCCGCACAATTTGTGCATAATACTCCACATTGGCAGCCGTGGGAACCGTATTTGTCAAAGAAGCCAAATAAACAACGCCGCCCACTTCATCCAACTGTGCCTTCGTTTGCAGCAGAGAGGTAACAGTCACCAGATCCACCGGTTCATTTTGCGCCGAGAGCTCCAGCATGCTGGTGTAAATTTTCTGGTGATTCACCCTGTAGAAGTCTGCCGGAACTAACAGTGCACTCACAAGCACAACCGCATCGGAGGCTATGAAAAGCGCACCCAATACCGCTTGCTCCGCCTCAGTGTTTTGTGGCGGAACCCGCTCAATCAGCTGCTCATCCATCCCATTTCCCCCTTATGCGGTACTTGATTGCAATTCGTTCATGTGCTGCTTCGAGAAGACAACCGAAAGTGCCTGTTCGACCGTTTCTACCAGAATGACTTCCAATTCTCCGGTATCCTCAGGCACATCGCGCTTATTATCAACCGGAATCAACACCCGCTTCAATCCCGCTTGTCTTGCGCCAAATATTTTTTCGTACACTCCGCCCACAGGCTTTACGCGCCCATGAATGGAAATCTCACCGGTCACCGCAAGATCCTGCGGAATTTCCAAACCAAACACGCTGGAGTAGAGCAACAAAAATAACGCAACCCCGGCAGACGGGCCATCAATTTGACCTCCACCGACAGCGTTTACGTGCACATCATAGTCGGTCAACGATTTCTGTGTGAGATGGCGAAATACAGCGGCCGCATTAAATACAGAATCCTTCGCCATACTTCCTGCTGTATCATTAAATCGGATTTGGCCCTTACCCGCTTCAACCGGCGGAAAAACAACTGCCTCCAATTCAATCACTGAACCCAAAAATCCTGACACCCCTAACCCTTGAATACGGCCGACCATTCCTTGCGCAAGCTCGCGTCGATCAAAGAAAGGATGAAGTCTGGACACGCGTATCACTTGATCGAGATCCTGTGACTCAATCATTTGTGACAAATCATCAGGCGACCGGAATAGAGCCATGCAATAAGCGTCTGCCAAGAGACCTACTGCCTTGCGTCCTTCTACAGTGTACTGGGTGATCGTCGCCGCGACCTCCGGGTCTACTGCCACATTCAGCCGTTTTGCCGCCCCCCAGACAATTTCCTCGATCTGTTCAGGAATTAATGGTTCAAAGAATATCTCTGCACAACGCGATCTCAGCGCCGGATTGATTTCATTTGGGTGCCGTGTAGTGGCGCCAATCAGCACAAAATCGGCCGGGGCTCCCTCATCGAATAATTTCTTGATGTATTTCGGTACCTGTGAATCTTCCGGATCATAATAAGGGGAATCGAAATAAACGCGCTTATCTTCCAGTACCTTAAGCAATTTATTTTGTAAAAACGGATCCATTTCACCAATTTCATCAATAAACAACACGCCGCCGTGCGCATCTGTCACCAGGCCTGGTTTTGGTTCAGGTATAGCGCTGTCTGCCAAATCCCGCCTAGCCCCTTGATAAATAGGATCATGAACAGAACCCAGCAGCGGATTGGTAATTTCCCTTGGATCCCAACGGAGCGTGGTTCCATTGACTTCGACAAAAGGGGCACCCTGACGGAATTGCGATTTTCCAAGCCGTATTGCCTCTGCAAGCGCAATACGGGCAGCAGTTGTCTTGCCTACCCCGGGCGGTCCATAAATGAGGATATGCTGCGGATGGGGGGAGGCCAGCTTTGATAACAGCGATTTAAGTGGTTCTGCTTGTCCCACTATCTCATTTAATTGTTTCGGACGAAGCAGTTCAAAGGTGGAACCAGCCAAACTGGCGGTTTCCAGCTTTTCATAAAATGCATACTTACGAAGGGTTTGTGCGTTTTCTGCACCTTGATTCTCTTTTAAAATTTGCGTTTTCACTTCGCGCAAATATTCTTCCTGTTTTTCCTGCAGGCGTAAAGAGACCTCGGTTTCCAGCCTTTCCTGTGCTTTTCGGCGCGCCAATACATCAGCGATTATATCCTGTACTTCCGCAAGCGCGTCTGGAATATCTCCTAACGCAGGCGCCTGATCCAAAGAGGCATTTTCAAAGACGATCTTCTGCAGCGCAAGCACACGCTCTTCAATCGAGGCAGACTGAATCAGCTCTAGCGCTCCTACTTTACCGGCACGAAGCACTAGCTTGTCAGGTCCCAGAATTTCACTGAGCAGACTGTACATTACGTTTACCTGACGCTCCATATCACTCAGGGCACTGTTCGGAGCAGACGATAGCATCGCTTTCGCCACATGGGCGGGCCTGCTCCAGAACATTCTCCATTTGTTGACTAATTTTCTCATCTTATTCGGCAACCACCTGCACGCGCAGCTGAGCGCTCACTTGTGGATGCAGCTTGACCGTAACTACTGTGGTGCCAAGTGATTTGATTGGTTCAGGCAGATGAATTTTGCGCTTATCAAGCGTTATCTTCTGCGCAGAAAGTGCCTCTGCAATTTGCGTAGAAGTAATCGAGCCAAATACTTTGCCGCCTTCGCCCACTTTGGTCTTGAGCTGAACAGACGTCTTTTCTAACGCATGTGCAAGTGCGGATGCTTCTGCCAGGAGTTGATCTTTTTTCAACTGCTCACCCCGAGCCTGCTCTTGCAGTTTGTTTATATTGCCTGGTGTGGCTTCAACGGCCAATTTCCGCTTGAGGAGAAAGTTGATCGCATACCCTTCGGCAACCTCTTTAATGTCACCCTTGTTCCCTTGCCCTTTAACCTCTTCGAGAAAGATTACTTTCATTAAGAATCCCTCCTGTAATCTATATCAGTTATACCATGTATGAATGTTTTGGTAGTTAGGAAATTATCGCCTCTTCTGGATTAGGTATTCTTTTAATGCAGTGAGATCCCCATACCATTCTTCCGATTGATGTCCAGTTTCGATGCTCTTCTGCAGTTTATCCACTACCTGCTGATCTAAATCCTCAATGGAAACCCCTAATCTGCGGGATAAAACATAAGTGGAGATGACAATATTTGCAAGACAGTCGCTCAGAACCGATTCGCTACCTCTGACGAAACCGCGAAAAAGAGTTGATACATTATCGAGCAACTCCACCTTAAGCCATTCAATTAGTTTAATGTTCTTCGCAATATCGCCTTCATGAAAGACTTGCATCCACTTCGCCCCCCCACTTCCCTCTTCCCTACCCTTCGACGAGTGTAGCGTTTATTCCTTGGAGACAGAAAAAAGAAATAACAACAACGAAACAAATCAGACCTAACTCGTATAAAGTAGTTAGGTCATGTTTCGGACGTTGTATTATTTAGAAAGAATGGAATGATGCCATGACTGCCTCGGAATGTTCTAACCCTGACTCTTCCAATTCAGTGATGCTTTGCATCATCTTTTTGTAGTCTTTCGGAATAACTTTGACGAATCTAGAAACCAACCGATCCCAGTCATCCAGTATCAATTGCGCATGCTCACTAAACGTAAACTCAACATGATTCTCGATCAAACGTTTAACTTCCGCAATTTCTTTTGGGTCGTTAAGTTCTTCGAGCAGCACCATCTCTTGATTGCATAGAGGTGCAAATGACTCAAGATTCTCCGCCATGACATAAGCAATACCACCCGACATTCCTGCTGCGAAATTTTGGCCAACCGCCCCCAAAATTACAACACGTCCGCCTGTCATGTACTCGCAGCCATGGTCTCCCACACCTTCTACAACTGCGTGTAAACCGCTGTTGCGCACAGCAAAACGTTCTCCAGCCAGTCCGCGAACATATGCCTCACCTGATGTTGCCCCGTAAAAAGCAACATTGCCGATAATGATATTTTCCTCAGGAACAAACGTCGCTTGTTCGGATGGATATACAACGATTTTGCCGCCAGAAAGTCCTTTGCCTACATAATCGTTAGCATCGCCTTCAAGCGTCAGGGTAAGCCCCTTTGGCACAAAGGCGCCAAAACTTTGACCAGCTGAACCCTTGAAATCAAGGGCAATCGTATTGTCAGGCAACCCTTGTGCACCGAAGCGTTTGGTAACTTCACTGCCCAAAATGGTGCCGACGACGCGGTTTGTGTTATGAATCGCAAAACTGCCTCTGATTGACTGCCTGTGCTCCAGTGCCGGACGAGCAAATTCTACCAACTTGCCTGCATCCAGCGATTCTTCCAGCTTATGATTTTGGGCGTGTTGATAATAGCGGCCCGTTTCAGCAGGTACTTCTGGCCTGAACAAGAGAGCTGATAAATCCAGACCTTCCGCTTTCCAATGGGACTTAAACTGATCACTCTTCTGCAGTACATCGCTTCTGCCGACCATTTCTGTCAGGGTGCGGAAACCCAATTGCGCCATGATTTCACGGACTTCCTGTGCGATAAATCTCATGAAATTCACCACATGCTCTGCTTCACCTTTAAACTTCTTTCGCAGCTCCGGGTTTTGTGTCGTAACACCCACTGGGCACGTATCCAGATGGCAAACGCGAGCCATCACACATCCGACTACAACTAAAGGAGCCGTAGCAAAACCGAATTCCTCAGCTCCCAGAAGCGCTGCCACTACTACGTCACGGCCGGTCATCAATTTTCCGTCGGTTTCCAGCACCACACGGTCGCGCAGTTGATTCAGAAGCAGAGTTTGGTGAGTTTCGGCTAAACCTAGCTCCCAAGGCAGTCCGGCATGTTTGATACTCGTTTTTGGTGCTGCGCCTGTGCCGCCCTCATGGCCGCTAATCACGATTACATCCGCAAGTCCCTTGGCGACTCCTGCTGCAATTGTACCCACTCCCGCTTTAGCCACCAATTTCACGCTGATTCTGGCAGCAGGATTGGCATTTTTCAAATCGTGTATCAGTTGAGCTAAATCTTCAATCGAATAAATGTCATGGTGAGGCGGCGGTGAAATCAGGCCTACGCCTGGCGTTGATCCACGCACTTCCGCAATCCAAGGATAAACCTTGTTGCCAGGCAGTTGTCCGCCTTCACCTGGTTTTGCCCCCTGCGCCATTTTAATTTGGATTTCAGCTGCATTCACCAGGTACTCACTGTTTACACCAAACCGTCCAGAGGCTACTTGTTTAATGCCGCTGCGACGGCTATCCCCATTCTTGTCTGGAGTGTAACGCTTCGAGTCTTCTCCGCCTTCGCCGCTGTTGCTTTTTCCACCGAGACGATTCATAGCAATCGCCAGGGTTTCATGCGCTTCCTGGCTTAATGCGCCATAGGACATCGCACCTGTTTTAAACCGCCTCACGATCGATTCGACCGATTCTACTTCATCGATGGGCACAGGAGTGCGGTCTGTACGAAACGCAAGCAAATTTCTCAGGAACGCCAATTGCTGGTCGTTTGCCATTGCCGAGTACTCTTTATAAAGCTCATAATCCCCTTGCCGGCAAGCGCGCTGCAGCGTATGCACCGTTTTTGGGTTATACGCGTGATATTCCCCGTCCCGACGGAATTGAAACTCACTGCCAGGTTCCAGTCCTTCTTCACTGGATTCAGGTTGAAACGCATTCTGATGATGCATTAACGCTTCTCTTGCAATGATATCCAGTTTTATCCCTTCAATTTGTGAAGAAGTACCTGTAAAATAACGCTCAATTACAGAAGAATGGATCCCGATTGCTTCGAAAATTTGTGCGCCTCGGTAGCTCTGGATCGTAGAAATACCCATCTTGGACATTACTTTTACAACGCCTTCAGCAACTGTGAGAATATAATTCTGTTCAGCTTCTTCCACTGCCAGATTGGCGATTGTACCTGACTGAATCAACTCTCTCAGCGTTGCAAATGCCAAGTAAGGGTTAATCGCATCTGCTCCGTACCCAATTAGCATAGACAACTGATGAACATCCCGCGGCTCGCCAGATTCCACCAACAGGCTGACGCTGGTCCTGGTTCCTTTGCGTACCAAGTGGTGATGTAAACCGCTCACTGCTAGCAGCGCCGGAATTGCAGCCCACTGTTCATCAACCCCGCGATCAGACAAGATGAGCAGCGTGCAGCCAGCTTCGATCGCTTGATCGGCAGCAGCAAACACTTCCTCAATAGCTTGCTCAAGGTGATGCTCACCACCATCAACTTTGAATAAGGCAGAAATGGTTTTCGTTTTAAATTCTGGCAAAGTGTTAAAACGTATTTTGGCTAACTGTGCATCTGTCATGATAGGTGCTTCCAGCCGTATTCTACGACAGCTTAAGGGATTCGCATCCAGCAGATTCCCTTCTGCCCCTAGCATGGTCACCGTGGAGACCACGCAATGTTCACGCAATGCATCAATTGGCGGATTCGTTACCTGAGCAAAAGATTGCTTGAAATAGTTATACAGCATTTGCGGTCTGTTGGATAAGACAGCCAGTGGTGTATCAATTCCCATTGAGCTGATCGGATCTTTGCTTTCAGCTGCCATTGGCGCCAGATTTTTATAAACTTCTTCCTGCGTGTAGCCGAATGACTTCTGCAATTGGCGCACAGATTGACTGTTAAGCTCCGTATCCACTTCTGCTTTTGGAAGTTGGTCCAATGAGAGCAAGTTGCCATCCAGCCAAACGCGGTAAGGCTGTTCATGTGCAACTCGTTCTTTAATCTCTTCATCCGCGATTATGCGGCCTTCTTCCAAATCCAGCAGCAGCATACGTCCTGGGCTTAGCCGACCCTTGTACTGGATCTTCTCTTCAGGTATTTCGAGCACCCCTACCTCAGACGAGAAAACGATTGTATCATCTGTTGTGACGTAATAACGCGCTGGACGCAGCCCGTTGCGATCCAAAATTGCACCAATCTGCCTGCCGTCTGTAAAAGAAATCGCAGTTGGTCCATCCCAGGGCTCCATCAAGCAGCTATGGTATTCATAAAAAGCTCTTTTCGAATCACTCATGCGGCTGTCTTGATCCCACGGTTCTGGAATCATCATCATTGCGGTATGAGCAAGCGAACGGCCAGCCAGTACAAAGAATTCGAAGCAGTTGTCCAAAATTGCCGAATCGCTGCCTTCCATCTCAATGATCGGCAGCACTTTGTCGATGTCAGTGCCAAATGCTTCTGATACAAACTTATTCTCTCGCGCAACCATCCAGTTAATATTTCCTTGCAATGTATTAATTTCCCCATTATGAATTAAATAGCGGTTGGGATGCGCGCGTTCCCAGCTTGGGAAAGTATTCGTACTAAAACGTGAATGCACCAAGGCAAATGCAGAAGCAAAGTTCGCATGCTGCAGATCAACATAAAAACTGGACAACTGAACTGGTGTCAACAGTCCTTTATATACGATCGTCCGACTGGAAAGACTCGCTGCATAGAACTCGTCCTGAATCGTCTTTTCAATCAGCTTACGGATGACAAATAATTTACGTTCAAATGCCAGTTGGTCTTGCAGCTGTTCACTGGCAGCTATAAACACTTGACGCACAAACGGCTGGCTTTTCCTTGCTGTCTTCCCAATGGTTGTGTCATCCACAGGAACTGTCCGCCATCCAAGCAATTTTTGTCCTTCTGCCTGGATGATGTCTGCCATCTGTTGTTCATATTTGCTGCGTTTTTCTGCATCCTGCGGCAAAAAGAACATGCCTACCCCATATTTCCCGGGCAAAGGCAACTCAAACGATAAGCCAGCACTGCCGCCAAAAAATTCATGCGGAATTTGCAGCATAATACCAGCGCCATCTCCAGTTTCAGGATCGCTGCCTTGCCCTCCGCGATGTTCTAAATTGCACAATATTTCAAGTGCCTTTTCTACGTATTCATGTGATGTTTTGCCTTTGATGTTTGCGATAAAACCTATGCCGCAAGCATCATGTTCAAAAGAAGGATCGTACAATCCTTGTTTCATTGGCAACCCGGTATTACTCATTGCTCCCCACCCCATATTTCACATCTATTTTCTCTCTACATTTTTGAGTTGATATAACCGTTATTTTAGAGTTGATTATTCATATTAACAATATATAATTAAGATAAAAATGATCTAATTTTGATATCAATTGGATTTGGGGCGCATGTTATGGAATTAAGACAGATCAAATACTTTATTGAAGTGGCCAAAAGAGAGCATGTGACAGAGGCTGCTCATGTCCTTCATGTAGCGCAATCTGCTGTCAGTCGGCAAATAGCAAACTTGGAAGCAGAGTTAGGAGTGCAGCTGTTTTTTCGCGAAGGGCGCAATGTCCGACTGACGCCAATCGGCAGCATTTTCCTGGAACATGTAGAAACGGCGATTAAAGAAATAGACAAAGCCAAGCAGCAAATTAATGAGTTTTTGAATCCCGAACGTGGAACGATCCGAATTGGATTCCCCAGCAGTCTGGCCGCTCACACGCTGCCGACTGTCATTTCTGCCTTCCGGGCGAAATATCCCCACATTGGTTTTCACTTACGCCAGGGCTCGTTTAAATATCTGATCGACTCGGTGATTAAAGGAGAGATTGATCTGGCTTTTGTCGGTCCTGTACCCATGAACGAACCTGCTATCCGGGGTCAGATTTTCTTTTTGGAAAACATCGTAGCCCTCTTGCCTGAAAATCATCCTCTTGCAGATCAAAGCTCATTGCGTTTAAATCAACTTCGCGACGATACATTTGTTCTGTTTCCGCCGGGCTTCGTACTGCATAAAATTGTCGTGGACGCTTGTGCACAAATGGGATTCAAACCTTTAGTTTCGTTTGAAGGAGAAGATATCGATGCCATTAAAGGGTTGGTTGCTGCAGGACTCGGTGTAACTCTATTGCCAGAAATCACGTTAATTGACAATGTACCACGTACTACAGTGAAAATCCCGATCAGTGAACCCATAGTCACTCGCACCGTCGGCATCATCATTCCGAACAATCGGGAACTCGCTCCTTCTGAGAAACTGTTTTATGATTTCCTCAAAGAGTTCTTCGCCGTGCTCGATAAGTTTGGGATTTAACCCGGATTCGTGTAAAAGAAAGAACCCTATCAGCAAGGGTTCTTGTTCCAGGCTCAAGCAGCAAGTTTTGAGTATGGGTTAAAAGGGCAGATCGTCATCTGTAATATCGATCGGTTTGCCGTCTCCTGCAAACGGATCTTCAAATGGCG
>JAQBPP010000126.1 GCA_028287455.1 Bacilli bacterium
GAGTTACTGCGTATGCCGAAATAAAAATTTATAATCTGCAAGCACTTGCTCCGACACCACCGATTGTTTTCCGATCGTCATCGTGATATAAGCAGACGCGCCCGTATCGATCAGCAACTGGCTGGTCGCGGTATATTGTTTGCTTTGTCCTTTTGTAAGAATTAATTGTTCCACTTCCTTCTGATCAGAGGTCACATTGATCCAGCAATCGCCTGAAGTGGCCGTAATGGTTAAAGTAAGCGGTGTGTCGGCAGGAACGGAGTAAGTGGAAGTGTTTCCTGATTTATCCGTAGGACTCAGCGGTTGTGCGGCAGGCGCCACGCCTGGATTGTTCGTACTGTTCGGCACATTCGTGGCATTGGTAGACCCAGCAACTGGTGCATTTGCTAGCGTATTGCCATCCAAATTCAACTGTGAGCTCGCAGCAGGCGACAGCGGTGATCTCGGTGCCCTTTTAATGACGAATTGAAAGGCTACAACTACAAGACAAAGCAGCACTAACACGATCGTGACCTGAAGCAAGTAACTCTTCGTTTGCGGTGAGAGACTGCTGGATTTCCTGCGCATCGGAGTAGATTGCACCGGTCGCTCCAATAGTTGATCCGGTTCAGGTGCTGCCAAACCGTGTTCTTCCAGCAGGGTCTGGCCATCAAGCCCTACCTGTTCGGCGTAACTTTTGATAAATCCTTTCGCATAAACGATGCCCGGAAGAGAACTCATGTCTCCTTCCTCGATTGCTTCCAAATAACGCGTACGAATCTTGGTGAGCTGCTGAATATCGCTAAGTGATAACCCCTGCTTCTCTCTTGCCATTCGCAACACATTTCCCAATTGGTCCACTCTATGTACCTCCTTCCGACGTGAGTTTGCTACATGAATTCCATGCCCTGACG
Source organism: Bacilli bacterium (assembly GCA_028287455.1). Taxonomy (GTDB): domain Bacteria; phylum Bacillota; class Bacilli; order Tumebacillales; family JAQBPP01; genus JAQBPP01. The sequence goes on from JAQBPP010000126.1 coordinate 894, forward strand.
ATCATTCTCAATGGTCTGATAAGAAATTTCTTCATTGTCGCTATTGCGAAGTTCAATGATTTTATCAAAATCATTGAGCGTGTATTCAGATTGACTGACAAAGATATCTGGGTGTTCAATGACTATTGGTGCATTCATCGACATAATCTCACGCAGAAGCCTGCGGTGCTGCTCACTGCCTTGAATCGTGGAAACAATTCCATCGATGATATAAACCATATTGTCAGCAGCAAGCTCGTCTTCTGCAAGTGAGTGCCGCACAGTTTGTCGCAACAAAGTGGAGGAAAGAAAAGTCCATCTGCGATTGGCATATACACTGGCCGCAACGATGGACTCCGTTTTGCCAACTCGTGGCATGCCGCGTATACCAATTAGCTGATGTCCGTTATTTTTTAGAGATTCCCCCAAAAAGTCAACTAAAATACCTAGTTCATCTCTTGTAAATTTATAAATGCGATGATTTTCTGCTGCACGTTTGATCAATTTGCCATGCCGAAGCGCCAAACGATCCAGCACAGTCGGCTGGCGAAGCGCACTGACCGTAATATCGTCCACCATCCCAAGCAACGAACGCAGTGCAACAATCTTCTGATGCTCCTCGGTTTGCAGCAAGAAGCCGCGTCCGCCTTCTTCGACACCACTCACTGTAATAATATTGATTGAAAGCATCCCCATGAGCGACGCAATATCGCCGAGCAAACCAGGTCGATTCCTGGAAATTTGATATTCTAGATACCAGTCTTCCATGAAGTCCTCCGACTATTTTTTCTTCGTTTTGGCCATCGTGTAAACCACTGTAAATGTGCCGACAACCACCAAAACAAAAGTCAGTGCCTGAAAAAATTCCAAGGACCGATACCTCCTATTTCCATACAGATCTGATTATATCATATTGTGGACAGGTGTTCCAAAGAAAAAAGCCCTCAGCTACCGCCGAGGACTTCCATTATCGAGCTATTCAGTCTTACAGCTTAACAACGTTAGCTGCCTGAGCGCCACGATTTCCTTGAACAATCTCAAAACTTACGCGTTGTCCTTCTTCTAAGGTCTTGAAACCGTCACCAGTGATAGCGCTGAAATGTACGAATACATCGTCGCCACCTTGTACTTCGATAAATCCATAACCCTTTTCAGCGTTGAACCATTTAACTGTGCCTTCTTGCATTCTTACAAATAACCTCCTATAGCCCGCGCATTGCGGTAAAAAATACCATCCCCATTTGACTAGTTGAGATTGGATCACCGCTTACCGCACAACCGCGTTTCAGTGGAAAACCGAAACAGATCATTTGTAAGATTACAAAATCCAACTTCTCTTGGCTAGAAACGAAAATGGTTCCCTGCAACCACTATATGCTGCCTGCAGTATTGATATGATATCAGGTTTTTCACCACTCGTCAAATCAGTCAGGCGCAGCGGCAAAGCCGGTCGACATCAGGAAACTGCTTCTCCTTCTGCAGACTCGTTTTTGTTTTTTGCGGCATATGCTTTTTCGAGCATTCCCTTGGCAATGAAATTGGAACCTGCGTATCCATTGATGCCTCGCAGCGCTCCATCCTTCGCCCAGTCAAATGATTTCATATTCCAGACGAGCTCATAAACAGCCCCTTCGTTCAACTCTCTGGTTGCATAATTAAAACAATCGTTGATTACGTCTTTTGCTACATACGCAAGCGCAAAAATCCCCATCGCATGGCGAAGTTTATAGGTTTTATAATCCTGCCACTCGTTTTCCCAGACGCGGCCTACTGCACGGAAAAATGTTTTCACGCAAAGCAGTTTTTCTTCACGCGTCAGCCCGGAAATGCGGCCCTTTTCAAAAATGGAAATCATGGCCCGGCGCAATGCATCCAGAGTCGTTTGCAGCTGCTTGCTGCGGTTGCCGGTGATCGTAACGAATCCGTAAAACGGCGAATCCTGTTGAGTTGCCAAGTCAACTGCAAGTTGTGACATTTCATCTTTTGACGCTTCCAGATAGGTCAGCAATGACTTTTTCAACCCATCAGCCTTACTGTTAATGGTGTCAAACAGTTCCATTTCTTCATTGATAGTCAGCATATGAAAGGCAACAAACGGAACGTTTAGAGTGACACTTGTATCTCGAAAATGGATTTGCAATCCACCGAGCCTGTGCTGTCCGTCAATGACTGACGCTTGTCCGCTGGTGACCAACCGACCATAGTTCGGTTTATCCCGATCATAGGCAGCAAACTTCCAATTCCCCTGCGCGTTTAGTAGGATCGGTGTCACGAACCCAAGATCACTCTGCAGATGTCTGGAATAATCAACGCACTTCAGTTCTTTGCGAGGCCTTTGATATCCTCCGTTCGGATCATCAAAACGTTTAATCACAGTTAACTTTTCAATGTCAGAACTAAAAAATTCGCCACGGTAAATCACACGTCCCTTATCTTTGTAACAAGTGACATTCTCAATGGCCACATTAAACAGCATGCTGTCATCCCTTTCAAGACTGAAATCTTCCTGGCAATAACTCATTATTAACGATAACTATTGATTCTATACGTAGATAAACATTAGCTTCCAAGTTGATTTTACGAAACTGGTATTACGTGACATCCACATGAAAATTCGTTATTCTACATGGGATGAATTCTATACAGCAATTCAGGTGCAGGAGTTGATAAATTATGAAGCCC
>JAQBPP010000058.1 GCA_028287455.1 Bacilli bacterium
TGCCAACAGTTGTTTAAAGCCCCAGCGGGTATACATCCGTTCGCCGGTTGCACTGGGAATCGTCGAAATGGAAGCGATCTCCCGCAGCACTTCGTTGTGCTCCGGCAGCACAGGCTCTTCAATGAACATCGGATGGAACGGCTCGAGCTCCTTGGCCAGAATCTTCGCCATCGCCTTGTGAACTCGCCCGTGAAAATCAACTCCGATGCCGACTGCTGGTCCAACCGCCTCTCGCACTGCGGACAGACGTTCGATTGCAGCCTGCACCTTTGTGAACGAATCAATGAAATGCAGTTCTTCGGTGGCATTCATTTTGACTGCCGTAAAGCCCGCCTTGACCTGCTCCTGCGCAGCCAATCCTACATCGCTTGGCCGATCGCCGCCAATCCAGGAATAAACCCGGATGCGATCGCGCGCAGCACCGCCAAGCAGATCATAAATCGGGGCATTGTAAAACTTCCCCTTAATATCCCATAACGCCTGTTCAATCCCCGAAATGGCACTGGACAAGATCGGGCCGCCCCGGTAAAAGCCTCCGCGGTAAAGCACTTGGAAATGATCCTCTATGCGCATCGGGTCTTTGCCGATCAAGTATTCCATCAGTTCCCTGACAGCAGCACATACAGTATCCGCTCGACCTTCAATCACAGGTTCTCCCCAGCCGCTGATGCCTTCATCCGTTTCGATCTTTAAAAAAGCCCAACGCGGAGGCACTTGAAACAACTCAAAACTCCTGATTTTCATCTGTGCTCAACTCCTCGGTTTGCTCCAACATGCCTACTTAGGCCAGAGAGATCAAATAAGTTAGAACTTGATTGGACAATTGCTCACCTTGTACAATGCAGTCTGGAATCCCTAGGCCTGTAAAACCTGCACCACCAAAAAAGAGCCCCGGATGCTTCGCCGCCGCTTTATCACGAAATGCCTCGATCCGGTCAAGGTGTCCTACCGTATACTGCGGCATCGCTTGTTTCCACCTCGTGACCAATGAGAATAACGGCTCGCTCTGAATTTGCATAACTTCTGCCAAATCGTGCCGCACTCGTTTGATAATTTCCTCGTCAGATTCATCCACAATCGACTCATCGCCTGAGCGGCCGACATAACAACGAATCAGCACATGCCCAGGAGGAGCAGTGTGCAGCCACTTGTTGGATACCCAGGTACAGGCTGTTATTGTGCGGCCTTCGGAGCGCGGTACAACAAAACCGCTGCCCGCAAGCGGAAAATTAAACTCATCTTGCGGATATGCTAAAATTACAGTCGCAACAGAAACATAGGGAATTTTTTCAAGCGGATCGGCTTCCATTGTATTGCCTAGCACTTTTGCCACTTCATATGCAGGGGCAGTCAGCACCACCGCATCCGCTGCAACTGGATCGCCGTTTTGCACATTTACCCGGTATCCCTCGGGGCAGATCTCAATCGACTCCACTTTTGCCAGTGTGTGAATATCAGTCAGCTGAAGGGATTCTGCCAATCGGTTCACCAGCTGCGACAACCCGCCTTTTAGCGACAAAAACGCACTTTGCGGAAGTACCGAGCCACCCTCGCTCACCCCTCCCTGTTCGTTCTGAGCAGGCGTTTTTTCCGCTTTGGCTTGAGCCAGCATCCCACGGATTAAACTGCCATATTTGCGCTCTAACGTTTCATATTGGGGAAAAGTGGCCCTCAGACTTAATTTTCGCAAATCTCCTGCATAGATCCCAGCGAGTAAGGGTTCGGCGATTCGATCGACCACTTCCTTGCCGAGCCGTCGCTCTAAAAATTGCCCAAGCGACTGGTCCCCGCTCAGTCCGCGCGGCAAGAGCAAATCAAAGCCGGCACGTACTTTACCCGCCATCGACAGCAGTTTTGTGGTCGCAAACGGGACAAATTGAGTCGGCACTCCAATTGACAGCCCGGCCGGGATCCGGTGCAGCTCACCTTTGTGCAGAATGTAGCTCTTGCGGCCGGCAGGGTTCGTGCCCACGAGGTCCTGCTCCATCCCTAGTTCCCGGATTAAATTGACAGCCGCTCGTTTGCGCGCCAGAAACGAATCTGGCCCTTTCTCCATGACAAAGCCGTCCCGCTTCTTCGTTTGAACTTTCCCACCCAACTGTGAATCTGCTTCGAGCAGCACGCAGCGGGCATTCAATCCATTTTCACGAATTCGTTTTTCAATATAATATGCTGCGCTGAGGCCGGTAATACCGCCGCCAATAATGGCAACCTGATAAAGTTCTCTAGTCATTTGCTTCATCCTTAGCCACTCAAATCTGACGCAATACAGCATCAGCCAAAGCTTGTAAAAACAACGGCTCATCATTAGGCGACTTGGTGCGAACCAGCGTCATGCCCAACTGCTTAACAAGCGCCTGCGCTTCAATATCCAAATCATAAAGCACTTCCAGGTGATCCGACACAAATCCAATCGGACACACTACCAGTTTGTTCGTTCCGTGGTCATGGATGGCGCGGATGAGTTCCAAAATGTCCGGTCCCAGCCAAGGTTCAGGCGTACGACCAGCGCTTTGCCAGCCACACGACCACTTGCTGTGGCCCAAGAGACCCGTAACCGCCGCAGCTGATTCCCTAATCTGGCCAGCATAAGGGTCACCCAGTTCCTCAATTCGCTTCGGCAAACTGTGTGCGGTAAATACCACAGGCACGTCTTGCCGCTCGCCTAGCGGAAACTGATCCAATGCGTCTCTGACACGGGCCGCAGTCGACGCTAAAAAAGCAGGCTCCAGATGCCAACTTTGGACAAAGGAGAAAGCAGGCCCGTCTTGTTTAGCTGCCTCCTCTGCACCCGCGATATAAGTCCCTACACTCATCGCTGAATAGTGAGGCGCAAGTACGATTCCCACCGCGCGTTCAATGCAGTCATCCCTCATTTGGTTGACTGTCTCGTCGATAAAAGGGTGGGCATGCTTCATGCCCGTGTACACACGAAATCGTGTGTCTGGCTGCCGCTGATTTAAAAGAGCTTCCAAACCGCGTGCCTGCTTCTCCGTATTGTCAGTTAATGGCGACACTCCGCCGATCGCCTCATAGCGCGATACTAACTCCGCCAATTGGTGCGGCTCAGGAGGTCTGCCGCGCCGAATATGCGTATAATAAGGTTCAATCTCTTCAGTCCGGCGAGGTGTTCCATATGCCATAACTAATACGCCAATCAAATGCTTCATCTGTGACTCTCCCCGCCAGCACCTTCCCTGCGATAGGAGTGGACGAATTCTGTCAAACGCTGCCGGGTGCTCGCCTGTCCATCAGGCAGTACGCCCCAACCGAGATTAAAGATGTATCCCGCTTGCTGCGTACCTTGATCCAGGACTCGTGTTGCCTCCCTTTCAATCACATCCCACGGTGCGAATAATAAGGCAGGATCAAGGTTTCCCTGCAGGGCATGTCCACTGCCAACCCGCTTGCGAGCAGACGAAAGCGGCACCCTCCAGTCCACTCCGATTACACTTACAGGCAACTCCGCCCAGATCGACAGCAACTCGCCCGTATTAATGCCAAAGTAAATCGTCGGAGCACCGATTTCCTGCAACCCTTGAAAAATCTTCTGCATCGTCGGGAAGACGTACGAGCGATAGTCGCTCGGCGACAGGCCGCCAATCCAAGTGTCAAAAATTTGGATCGCCTGGGCGCCCTCTGCAACTTGCGCCTTCATATAAACTAGAATCATGTCTGACAACTTGTCCATCAACGCTTTCCACATATCGGGATGGCTGTACATCATTTGCTTGGTTTTCAAATAATTCTTGGAAGGGCCGCCTTCAATCATATAGCTGGCTAATGTAAAAGGGGCTCCTGCAAATCCAATCAAAGGCACTTTTAACTCTCTGTTCAAAATGCGGATCGTTTCCATCGTTTTGGGCAGATCCTCTTGAGGGCTCAGCGGATGCAGACGGGCGATGTCTTCCATACTCTGGATGGGGTTCGCAATGACGGGTCCATAGCCCCCTTTGATATCTACATCGACACCCATTGCTTTGAGCGGAATCGTAATATCCGAAAATAAAATGGCTGCATCCACGTTTAATTGCTTGATTGGAAGCAGGGTTACTTCCGCACAGACATCGGGATGTTCGCATATTTCCATTAAACTATAGGACTCTCTAATTTTCCGATATTCTGGTTGATAGCGTCCCGCCTGGCGCATGTACCATACGGGCACCACAGAGGTCTGCTCCTTGCGGCAAGCGCGCAGAAATGTATCATTGAAGGTCAAATTCGTCACCTGTTTCTATGTAGGTAATACCCCATCCCTCTTTATACATTAGCACAGGGGGTTTAGCAAGATTAGACAGCAAGCTGCTGATGAACCTTTCGATATCTGCTCAGCATCGCAATGCGCCACGGCAGAATCATAAAGAACGCCAGGATAAAAAAGACGGCGCCCGTTTGTTCAATGGATATATACTGTTCCACCACATTGTGCAGCGCTAAACGCAGCACCAGGAGGCCTAACAGGATGAAAATAAATGACCTCGAGCGTCTCAGATAGATTTCTCCTGCTCGAATTTCCATATGCGAAGTCCAGATTAAAGGATAGGAAAAAAGCAACCCTACACAAATGGCGATAAGTGCATAACTCCACGGAACCCGCATTTGCGGCGCGAGAAACATCAAATATCCAGTCGACATGCCCAGCGGCGGAATGATGATTTTGCGCAGTGAGGTTGGCTTGTTCGAAGCCCTCATCCGTATGCTTAACACCAACAGAGCCATTGCAATCGCAACAATGGTGCTGATCAGCGGCAAGCTGAAGATGCCAGTTTGTGGCATTGAATTCCCTCCAGTGTTGATGATCCAAAATCCTAACTCCTAGTATAGCCGAACCACCGTCCTATGTACCAAATTTCAGTAGAAAATTCAGTTCCTTGTCACAATCCAGGCATCCTGTCCATTTGGAATCAGGCACACCGTGATATACTATACAAGATGAATTATTGAAAGACTGCAAAAGGAGTTGGAAGCAAGTGAGTGAAGCAGTTTCAACACTGGAAGGTTGGTATGCGCTGCATGACTTCCGTCAGATCGATTGGACCGGATGGAAATCTTTAGCTGCTGACGAGCGCAAGTCTGCAATCGACGAATTGTTGACTCAAACAAGCATTTGGGGTCAATCAGAAGACGATAAACAAGGAAGTTCTGCATTTTATGTGATTATAGGGCATAAAGCAGATCTGCTGTTTGTGCATCTTCGTCCAACACTTGAGGAATTAAGCCAAGTTGAAACACAATTTAATAAATCGAAACTGGCCGAATTTACTTCGCCAGATTATTCCTATCTCTCGGTTGTAGAACTGAGCAATTACGTGAGTAAACCAGATGTTGATCCGGAAACCGATCCCTACATACAAGGGAGACTAAAGCCAACTCTGCCGAAGAACAAGCATGTCTGTTTCTACCCGATGAATAAAAAACGGGAAGGAAATGATAACTGGTATATGCTGCCAATGGAAGAACGCCGAGAAATGATGCGCAGCCACGGCATGATCGGTCGAAGTTATGCAGGACGTGTGACCCAACTCATCACAGGATCAGTTGGACTTGATGACTGGGAATGGGGCGTCAGTTTATTTTCAGATGACCCGCTCGTGTTTAAGAAGTTGGTTTATGAAATGCGTTTTGATGAAGCCAGTGCCCGCTTTGGAGAATTCGGCTCTTTTCTGGTCGGCAATCGTCTGTCGGAGGAAGATTTAATCAATTATTTAACAGTTTGATATAAAACTTTCTTTACCTTCAGCAGCGGAAAAAATATTCGTTCCTTTCGACGCGACTTTTGCCAGCAACCGGAGCAAGAAAGGAACGAATGTTTTTTCTCATTTCAGCGATGAAACCTGGGTTTTAGCATGAAGTAAAAACAGAGCGGCAGCAGAATCTCAAAAATTAAGGCTACTGCAGGCCAGCCTCCATTCAAGTTTAATAGTTGCAATGGATTCTCAAAGAACCAGAATCCGCAGACAAATGCCAGTATTCCAAGTGATGTACTCAAGCTTCTTTCCTGCACTCCCGGCATCATCTGTTTGATACCGTGGCAGATCACATTCAACATTAAACTTATTTTTTGAAACAGCGCAGGCAGCCAAAATGTCACCAAAATGGAATCAAACCGATCCAGAAATTCGGTCACACGAACTTCTCGTGCGAGCTCATAGTTTGGATACATCATGCGGCTTGCAAGATTTGGACTAAGCACCAGCAGATTCAGCACGACTAACATCTCTAACATATAGGCGCCTATGAGCAAACTAATCAAACCTTGTTTGAGCTGAAAAGTCCGATTGGAAACGATAAAAGGCAATATAATGATTTCTCCAATGTAAGACACGGCAAGCCAACTGCCATGCAAAACCGGTTTCACTCCCTGCGCAAGCACCGGCTGCATCCATCGAATATCAGTCCCGGCATAAAATAGAAAAGGCAAGATAACTGTTATCAGCATCAATAAGGGATAAAACAATTCGTGCATTCTGGCCACCACTTGCACGCCACTGCGTGCTGACAAAATACACGTTAAGATTACCAGCCCACCGATCACCGTTAATGGCGTGCGCTGAAGCAAGGCCACACTAATAAAATCGATGAACATCCTGAAATCCCTGATCAGGATGAAAAAGAAAAACAGCAGGTAAAACGATGTCAACATGCTGCCTACAATGGGAAATCGGCTTTTTAAGACAGAAAATAAATCTTGATCCGGGAAGCGATGCATGACTTTAGATAACATCCAGAGTGGGATCACCATGATCAGGAAAGCAGGCAAATAGCTGAGCCAAGCGTCTTGCCTGGAAGTTGCAATAATTTGCGAAGGCAGGCTGATGATGAATACCGTAGTAAAAAAATTTGTTCCCATTAAAATCAATTGGTAGTTCGACAGTTTTGCCATAACAAATTCTCCTTTATGTAAACGGATCTAAGCGTTTAAATAATGCTTCCAGAAAAACAGCCGGGCGCACAGGGTGAACGGCAGTGGAGACATAAAACCAGATGCTGCCGCTAACTGCCAGAACAAGGAAAAACACTGTTTTCCCTGTCAAATTTGCAGTACGGATTTCACTCCATTCTGCTATCGTAACGATCGAAAGTAGTAAGAGCGGCCCAATTAATTTCAGGATCATTTGGATAAATCCCCCTGTCTCGGGCCAAGCGGTGTAGTAAGGGAACCAGTTTGCTCGATATGGATTAAAGCATTTACCTTGACTGGAATTTTGGGGTACAGCGTATCCCAATTGTCTTTATACCGGTTCCACACCTTCGGATTATGCCTATACAGCGTGTCGCCAATTCCAAGCGCATCAGAATGATATTTTTGTTGTAATGTGCGAACCCCGTCCTGAATTTCTTTTTCAACTTCGCTGGCAGCTGCTTGTTCAATTTTTTGTATAATATCTCCAGTTCCCAGCGCAGCATTCGATTCATTCGCCAAAACATAAACATCCGCTTTAAAATTGATTGTCAAATTGATTTTGTTGTTTTGAATTGTTGGCTGCAAGTCCACTTTATAATTCCGACACAAAATAGATACACGTCCATTCGTCTGAGGAACTCGAAACGTCACTATTGGGGTTTCTGCTTTGTTCGTCGCAAGCAGAATTCCTCTGGCCTGATTTCCTTCCAAACTCCCGACCAGTTTGTCCCGTTTAAAAACGGCCAAGCCATCAATATTGATATACTCTTTTACATCCTCTGGCGTAAGTTGATTCTTTTTTACTTCAGCCAGCAAAGGCAAAGTTAAATCAATTCCCTCAGTTTGCAGCACATTCGCAACGTCCTTTATCGTAGGCGGATTGTTCATCCAGATATCTGCCACTTTTCGAATTTTTTCAGCTGGGAATTTTTCCATTTTTGTTTGATTGTTCAGTGCATTTTTTGCCGCACCTCTGGTTGCAAGCACATAGGAAGAAACCCGGTTTTGCGGCACACTGGATATGACTTCAATAATGGGTTCAATTCCTGCACGAGCCATATTTTCGCCAATGACGATGATCCTGCGGTGAGAAAAATAGAGGAGCCGCGACAGAGATTCCTGTTGTCGTTGATTGGCGTCTCTGATTGAATTCCCGGTGGCAGAGTCAAGCAGCCATGATTTGCCTCCACCGGTTCCACCGCTGCCGCCTGCACTCCCAATTGCGCCCATTTGTCCAGGCAAAGCAATCTGCAGAGTCACACGATAAAGATTGGACTCTTTGTCAATCCCGGTTGCTAATACAAAAGCTATGTCATTGATTTCTTTGCGATCCCAGCAGCCTGTCAGCAGCAGGCAAAAAAACAGACTGAATACTAACACCCGAAACAGTTTCAACTTCATCATCCCTTATGAAGAATGTTTCATGCGCCTGCGATTACGGCCGAGAAACGAAGCCGGCCGCGTAATCATTTGCCACCACGGTACCCTTACGACAATATCCTTCAGGTCGTTCTTCTTTAACGGGGCAATGCCGGATAAATAAGGGATGCCAAACGATTTTAATTGACAAAGGTGAATACCAATCCATAACGTACACACTACGATGCCAAACAAACCGAATAATGAGGCCATGATCATCAAAGGAAAACGTAAAATACGAATGGCAATCGCCATACTGTATCGAGGGATAGTAAACGATGCTATTCCCGTCATGGAAACCACGATCACAATCGGCGCAGACACAATTCCTGCTTGCACTGCAGCCTGCCCAATCACCAACGCGCCCAAAATACTGACCGCTTGACCCACATATTTGGGCAGCCTGACCCCTGCCTCTCGCAGCGCTTCAAATGCTGTTTCCATCATGAACACTTCAATTACCACCGGAAAAGGTATACTTTCTCTGGCAGTCGCAATACTGAACAACAGACTCGACGGAATCATCTCTTGATGATAAGTAACCACCGCAATATACAAGGAAGGAAGATACAACGCAGTCAATGTGAGTGCATACCGCAACCATCTTAATAAGCTCGTATAGAGGGCGCGTTCGTAGTAATCCTCACTCGACTGCAATTT
>JAQBPP010000131.1 GCA_028287455.1 Bacilli bacterium
CATTTTACGTCCAGGAGAGACGATCAGCTATTGGAAATTAATTGGAAGTCCAACGCAAAGCAAAGGGTATTTGCAAGGAATGGAATTAGTTGGAGGCAACTTCCGAGCAGCTTACGGTGGTGGACTGTGTCAGTTGTCCAATCTCATTTATTGGATCACACTTCATACCCCTTTGACAGTTGTTGAAAGATTTCGGCATCAATACGACATCTTTCCTGATTCAAATCGAACCCAGCCATTCGGAAGCGGTGCCACCTGTTCATATAATTACATTGATCTGCAAATCCGAAACGATACGGATCGAACTTTCTGTCTAAATCTTGATTTAACTGATACTCATTTAATTGGAGAATGGCGAACGGATCTACCCCTATCCAGAACTTATCAGGTTTATGAAAAGAACCATCGTTTTACTCAAGAATATTGGGGTGGATATGCTCGGCATAATGAAATTTGGCGAAAGGTGTTTGACTTGTCTGGCAACTTACTTCAGGATGAATTGGTCACTGAGAATCATTCAATTATGATGTATAACCCGCTTTTAAAAGAGGGATGACTGGTGTGATCTGTATACTGGATCGTGTTAATACCTTGTTAAATGAAGATCTATTTGCAAATATCAGCCTGCTAAAAATGATTGATACATATGGTGAGGGAATTAATTTTAGGCTCAGTGAGCAAGATTCAGTATGGGCTTTACTATTAATACTTCCAACTAGCCGTTCTTCGTTTGATTCTTCTTTATATCCAGATACAGAGGCTGTAGTTTACATGAGTTGCAGTCATCCGCAGCATTTGAATGAAGTATTGAAAGAACTCCCCAATAACAAAAAGTACATTTTTAAAGTGCAAAAACCGGAGTATGCTTCTATTTTAGGGAATTTTTTCAGGCTGCAAAGAAAGAGAGGATTCAATTCTTATACCACCAATGAACATTTTTTGTACTCATATGATCATGATGTTGTCGAAGAAGCAAGTTTCAATGGCAGATTAAAACCGCTTTGGGCGGAAAATGGTCATGACTTAGAAGAAATAAATTACTACTTCAATAAAGGAGCTCGTTCATTCACAATGTATCAAGCGAATGCGGTTATCAGCACTTGTTTAATATTTCCTAACTACAAACACATATGGGAATTAGGGGCAGTCTATACACTCGAAACAATGAGAGGAAAAGGATATGCTAGACGGGTGGTAACATCCGCTTTATCAAGGTTATTAGAAATGAACTTGATTCCCAGATACCAAGTGGTCGATACAAATCGTGCCTCTATAAAATTGGCAGAATCCATTGAACTGAAACGGTTCATGGTGTTAGAACATCTAATTAATTTATAGAACAACTATCTAGGAACTAAAGAGGTGCGAGATATTGAACCGAGTTGACATTGCTTATACATTAATTTTTGACGAAAAAACACAGAAAATTCTTACTGTGTATAATCAGGATTCATCGCATTGGTCACTGCCTGGAGGAAAGGTTGAAGAAGGAGAAACACTTGAGGAAGCAGCTATTCGAGAAACAAAAGAAGAAACTGGTTATACAGTTAAGATTGGGAATATTGTCAGTGTTAATGAACGATTTTTCACAAAAGCTGAACATCACGCTTTATTCGTTACGTTTCTAGCGGAAATTGTTGAAGGGGAATTGGGGGCTCAAAGCCCGGAAGAAATCTCGGAGATCACTTGGATCGACATCGACACAGCTGATGAATTAATGCCCTACAATCCGAATGGATTTCGTGAGCTGCTGAAATCGTCAGCACTGTATCAATTTCAGGGTGTTGTATAACTTAAGCCAATGTTATCCTAAGTATGCGAATTATCTGTCAAGATAGTCGCTTAATATCCAGTATTAAACGTGAATGAATCAGAATAGCCATGGTTATTCTCTGTCCAACTTATCGATAATTGCAATTGTTTTGTTCCGCTTGGAAAAGTCGAACCAATAGTTCCACCTTGGCCCTTTGCGACTACTTTTGGAGTAACTAAGCCATTTCCGAACTTTACAATCACATTTGTTGCGTCTGTATCACCTTGATACGAGTAATTAATGTAATGAAAATCAAAATTATCTTTCTTCTCATTTGGATACATTGTTAACAGCCAATGATCCATCACCTTTGGCCTATAAACATCAGTACTCACTGTTTGAGGTTCAACGTTTACTAAATTTGCAGGTTCAATAAGTGAGTTTTTTGGTACATTGGATATACTGGTTACGTTTTTTGTTGTACAGCCGATCATCACTAAAGGAAAAAACAAAAGGACGACGGAGATAATATTTCTAATCAAATTTTACAACTCCAATTTTTAAGGAATTATTTTTCACAAGTTCATTATATGCTGTCTGGAAAAGGAAACCAATATGAGGGTAAAACCAGTCATTCTGTATCTGATTGTATGTACATTGCTTCTTACCTCTTGCGGTGGTCAATCGTCCACTGTTAAGACTGTTTCTTTTCACAGCGACTCCCTTAAAAAGGATATGCAGGTCGATATCTATCTTCCGCTAAATTATAATCCTTCTGAAAAATATCCTGTCCTTTATCTGCTACATGGCAAAGACGGAAATTCACACAGCTGGACGACTGGATTTTTTGGTTATAACGCTGTTGATATTAACAACACAGCAGATAAATTGATCGCCGAAGGGAAAATAAAACCCTTAATTATTGTAAGCCCCGAGCTTGATAATGGTTATGGCATAAATACCTCTCCTGTGACACAGTCGGTTTCTGGATACAATAGAGGGATGTATGAAGATTACATATTTGATGATTTGGTTAGTTATGTAGATGCCCATTACGATACAATCCCCAACCGTAACTCACGATTTATCGGAGGATTCTCGATGGGTGGATTTGCCGCATTGCACGATGGCTTCTTGCATCAGGATTTATTTTCAAAAGTTGGTGTCATGAGTGCGGCACTCTGGGTTGGGGGTACACCCGCAGAACTCAATTGGTTATATCCAACTGCGAAAGACAAGCAATCAACTGACCCAATTTCTATTGCCAACGATCGAACAATTAATGATTTATCTGTTGAGATCTTAGAGGGAGCGCAAGACCCTTTTGTAAACGCCGACTATGCTTTGTATAACGTATTAAAACAAAAAAATGCAAATGTAACTTATCAGATGTATCCTGGTGGGCACACTTATTCGTTTTGGAGAACTCATGCACAAGAGCTGCTGCTGTTTTTCGATTCAACAGTGGATAAACACTGAACAAATGCGAAAGGGATCATAATACTTGGAGGGAAGTCCATGTCGGAAGATTTTTACTGTGACGAAGTATTAAGCGGCAAGACTTTAGTAAATAAGGTTTTTGAAACGGAAAATGTGCTTGCCTTTCATCATACTCGTCCATTTTATCCCGTACATATTGTGGTAATCCCCAAAATTCATATTTCCTCATTGCTTTCCTTGACGGAAGATGAGGATCCACTGCTCGTTGAGTTATTTTCAGTCATAAAAAAAGTAGCAACAATCGTTGTGTCGGAACATGGTGCAAGTCGTGTGATGACAAATTTAGGGAAGTATCAGGACTCCAAACATTTGCATTGGCATGTTGTATTTGGTCATCCGTTAAGTGAATGATTTGATCAATTAGTGATCTACATAACGTCCATAATCCGGTATCGCAATACTGTCAAATTCTCTTACTAGTTTGTCCAAGCTTGTGCGCAATTTCTCACCAGCCATAGGCATGCCGTGTCCTGTTACAGCGATTGCGGGTTTTAATGACTCCAGCTTTTTGACTGAATCCCATGCAGCGCGCCAATCAGTGGTAAAATATCTGGGCGGACCATTAATTTCCTGTTGTTGTGTCACCACGCTGTATAGTGATTCCTGTTTGACCGTAACAAACGCGTCCCCAGCAATCAAACATCGATCATTGTCACGAAAGAAGGACACATGTCCTGGTGAATGGCCCGGCGTAAAAATCCAGCGCCAACCCGGCATCTCAGGTACTGTACCATCGGCAGGAAGCGCTTGAACATGGTTTCCCAGATTTACTGGCTCATTCGGGAACAGCGCGGACATTTTTGCAACCAAGCCGCCTTCGACAGTCGGATCGGGCGGCGGATATTCGGATTTTCCGGTTAGAAAAGGCAATTCAAGTTCATGCGCATAGACAGGAACTTGCCATTTCTGGACTAGATCTTCAACAGCACCCACATGGTCGAAGTGACCGTGTGTCAGTAGAATGGCTTTTGGTTTACTGTCTTTACCAAAGCGCTCCTCAACTTCATCAATGATCTGGTTTGTGGATTTTGGCATACCCGTATCAATTAACACCCAATCATAGGGTTTTTCTGGGAATCCTACCAAACAGATATTTACGATCTGGATCGTGACATTATATACGTCACCGGTTACTTCTTCACCGATGCCATGTTTGACAGATGTTACTGGTATGAATTGGTTCTCGACCTCGTCAGTACCTGGATGTTCCATGAGAGATGAATTGCCTCCTTTGTAAAATATATCCATGATAGTATGCGGATTGCACATTTTCTTTATGCGTGCACGATCTAGTTGACCACTGGCATTCTTATCGCGTTCAAGTTACGAACAACACGGTGATCGACTCGACCCGCAGCATCACTATCGCCAGAAGCCATCAATATGCTCCGGTGGACACGATCATCGCTAATAATATTGTCAAAAGTTCGTTTGGTCCTTTGTACAATGAACACATGCAGACGAACACTGTTTTTGAAGGGAATATAGGATTTGGTGCAACGCTGGATAACGTGCCAAGAACTTCGGCAGAAATTCAGACTGTCGATCCTTTATTTACTACTGTTAATGGTTTGCAAAAATTAACAGCATCAAGTCCCGCAATCAACTAAGCTGTTGGATCCTTCCCTTATGTAACGGAAGACATGGATGGCCAAACTCGCGTCCTTGGTGATGTGGGTGCGGATGAATATTCGCAAGGCCCGGTCATTCATCAACCGTTGACACCAGCAGACGTGGGGGTGAATGGACCTCCTTTTACAACAGCAGCCGTATCACCTGCACAACCGAACGGACAAAACGGCTGGTATGTAAGTCCTGTTACAGTAACTTTGACAGCAACTGACGATGATCCTGGTGTAGCAGCCACGTTTTACAGTCTGGACAACGGCTTAACTTGGCAGACTTTCACAAACCCAGTAACCTTTACACAGGATGATTCATATACAATAAGTTATCGATCACTAGATCATGCGGGGAATGTGGAAACTGCTAAGACAGTTAATTTGAATCTTGATATGATCTCGCCGATAATTCAGGTCAACTCTCCTGTTTCAGACAGCAACTATTTGGATTCTGCTGATTTGACGCCTCAGTTTACGGTAACTGATGATTTATCCGGTGTGGATACGAGCAAAACGACTTTGTGGCTGGATAAACAGGTATTTCAACAGGGAACAACAATCCCTCTGTATACACTGCCGCTGGGAACTCACACTTTGCAAATCAGATCATCTGATTTGGCAGGGAACCAGCAAGTGTTGTCGGTGAACTTTTTAACTTCGACAAGCAGGAACTCTTTGAGAGCATTAGTGACCCGCTTCGGGAGCAATAACTGGATTGACAATGACGGTATAGCGCAGAGCTTACAGGTAAAGCTGGATCAAAATGATTTAGGCAGCTTTATAAACGAAGTACAGGCGCAAAGCGGCAAACATATATCGGAGATCGCCGCAATAGTATTAATTCGTGATGCACAGGCGATTCAGCAATAATAATACCTATTGGGCACTGATTGACGATTAGTGCCCTTTTTTGTCTCATGACAAAGAGCTATGGAACAATGGACGGTTTCAGTCACCGTATGTTTAAATAAAGGCAATAACTGTTAATCGTTTCTAGGAAGAGAAATGGGACCACAGAGAGGGCTAAATTATGCAAATCAATTTAAATGGCACATGGGAATACGGTTCAAACCGAGTTTATGAAGGGAGTGTTTCCGTTCCCGGACTGGCTGCTGATCCGTCAAAAATGAATGTCGGCCCCCTTTGCTATAAGCGTTCAGTAAATCTGCCTGCAGGCCACTGGACTCATGCAACGCTCATCTTAAAAGGAGCAAGATTTTCTCCCGCTATCTTTATTGATGGTGAGCTAGTGGGGAAAAAACAGGGCGGGATGACAACTACTACATACCTGCTTTCTGGTCAAATCGTGCAGCCCGGAAAAACGATTACACTTGAAATCGCTCTGCAATCGTTAGCCGATTTGGATCCACAGGATGCGTCACGAATTCCCAGAGCAGATCATTGGAGATCC